>NZ_JBFPEZ010000077.1:0-26449 GCF_040838225.1 Xenorhabdus sp. SGI246 | reverse complement strand
AACAATCATCTGAGGCCGATTATGACTTATCTTAGTTTTCTTAAGCGAGCGGTATTAGCCCTGGACGGACGTTATCTGTGTCACGGTGCCCTGATAATCCGCCGGCCGCTGGCCAGCCAGCGTGACCGTACCCTGTGATGCCCGGACCGTCCCGGGGGTCAGCGTGATGGCCTGGATTTGTGCCGGGGGTTCATAATACGATGACCTCCGGCCCTGCCGGTCACGCCCTTTTTTCCTGATGCGCCAAAAATTCTCAACCCGGCCTTTATCGGTAATATAACGCTCACCCTGCATATCCAGGTTATGGATATCTCCGCCCGTGACCGTCAGCAATCCCCCGGCCACCACCTGGCTCTTGTCGTTTGTCATCGTCGTGGTATCGATGATCAGGTTTTTCCCGGCCAGTATCTTCGCCGGGTCGGTGGCTTTCACCCGGGTTTCTTCTGTCGTGCGGGTGTACCGGTAAATCTGAAAGTTATCCCGGCATCCCCCGTTGTCCACACAGGCGTGAGAGACTTCATCATGACGGATAATGACTCTATGGTTTTTCGCATTATAACGTTGCCCCCAGACCTGATATTCCTCCATGGGCGTCTGCGAAATGCGCTCAAGTTGGGTCTCAAAATGGTCATTGACGTTATTGATGGTGTTGGCTGCCAGCCGCATCTTCCCCATGGCTTCCATATAGGCGCTGTGGTTATTGATGGCCTGGCCTTTTCCGCTGGCCCGGTACTGGTCATCCAGCTTGCCGCCGAAGGCAAAATCACCGTCACTGTAAATCAGGCTGTGGGCCTGGTTATTTAAGGTTCTTACGCCCAGATCGAGACGTTGGCGGGCCGCAATTACCGCCGATTGACCTTGGGCCATGATGTCGTTGTAATTGCCCGATTTTGTCGCGAACCACTGTTCCCGTTTCACTTTTGTTTCAGCATCCACCCGGTTATTCAGCGTCCCCGCGTCAATGGCGATATGATCACCATAAATCCGCCCGGTGCCCTGGTTGGTCAGCCCGGTGGCACGCAGATAGGTTTGGGCACCCTCCAGCAACCCGGTGTTGACGAGGGCATTTTTGACGGTCCATTGATGGTAATCCGCCAGGATTTTCCCGGTGGCCTCGTTGGTCAGGTTATCCGCCGCCCCCGCCAAGGTGCCGGCACTGATCAGGCCGTTATTGATGATATTGCCCTGACTGCTCAGCCGTAAACGCCCATTGGCAATGATTTCACCGGTATGAATAAAATCTTTCAGCAGTGTCAGCTGGATATCGCCCAGTGAGCGCAGTTTGCCGTCACCGGTGGCAGAGTCTGCCTCCACCGTCAACGCTTTCCCGGCGTTGATCTCACCGTCCGTATTGGTCACCACCAGTTGACGGCCCTGCACGGCCAGTTGCTGGTTGGCCTGTAACTGGCCCTTCGTGTTATCGAGCACCGAAGAAAGTTTTAGTGTGGCATTTTCAGTGGCGAACAGTTGCCCTTTGGCATTGTGCAGTGTGTCCGCCGTGACAAGGACATTTTTACCCTCAATCCCGTTATCCTGCTGTTGTGTCTCCTGATTGTGGATTGCCTGAGCGCTCAGTTCGGCATCACCGCCACTGCGGATTAAACCGGCTGTATTATCCATGTGGTGAGTAACGCGCGCGGTCAAATCGCCCAGCGCCAGTATTTGTCCCTGCGTATTGAGCAGCTCACCCGTTTCAATACGCAACCCGGCCTCGCTCAGGATCTTACCCTGTTGACGGTTATCCAGTTGTTTGGCAGTGAGTGTGGCCGATTTGCCATGCAAGGTGCCGCGCTGGTTTTTCAGATCCCCGCTCTTCACCTTAAGCTCAGCCTGACTGTCAATCACGCCATCAGTGTTATCGAGGGTCTGCCCCTGCGTATCGACAGATAAATTCTGACGGGCGATGATCCGCCCGGACTGGTTATCCAGCCTTTGGCCTGTCAGGGCAAACCGGGTTTGCGCCGCCAATAATCCCTGCCAATTATTGATGTTATCTGCCGTGATAGCCAGACTGCCTAATGAGGCCACTACCCCGCTTTCGTTATCCAGCGCCCCGGTATTCAGGATCATGGCCTGTTTGCTGGTGATCCCGTTATGATCACCACTGTTGCGGTTAATTAAGGATTTTGCGTTAAGTGTCAGTTTGCCGCCACTTTGTAACAAACCCCGATCATTATTCAGCATATCCACACGCAATTGGGTGTCTTTTCCGCCCAGGAGCTGACCGAGCCGGTTAAGGATAGTGTTTCCGCTCACATTCAGTCCGCCATGGCTTTCAATATGGCCGGACTGGTTATTCAGATCCGCGACCGTCAGGCGCAAAGCCCCCTGGCTGAACACACCGCCGTTCTGGCCACTGTCCCGGTTATCCAGCTGCTGACCGTGGGTATCGATGGTCAGGTTTTGGCCGCTGTGTATCACCCCGTAGCGGTTCAGTAATTCCCCGGTTCGCAACGTCATCTGCCGTTCTGCGGCGATAAGACCCGCGGTATTATTCAGTGGCTGCTGGTGCGTATCGATATCCGCCGTTCCCGCACGGATTTGGCCTTTTTCGTTGTTGATCGCCTGAGCCGTCAGTTGCAGGTTATGCTGACCGGCAATTTTCCCTTCAATATTAGTGAGCTGCCCGGTGGTCAGGGTGACATCCCCGTTCGACGCCGCCACCTTCCCCTGCCGATTATCGATTTCGTCAGCCACCACGGTCATCCCGGCTGAGGCGACTAACTGGCCTTGCTGGTTATTCAGCCGTTTTTTTACCGTCACCTGAAGCTGGCCATCTTCTGCCGCAATGATTTGACCTGACTGGTTATTCAGCGCCGCTGCATTGACCTTCACCGTGCCATTGGCAGACATCGTTCCGCTGCCATTATCCAGTTCCTGCTGAACATCCAGCGTCATTGCACCGATGCCCCGTTGGGTCATCGTCCCTGAACGGTGATCCAGTGACTGAATATGGGCCGTGATATGTTGTGCCGACGTCTCGCTGTTCACCAGATGGTAATCCCCCCCATCCAGTTTCAGTTCACCGTCAGAAATCAGGCGGCCGGCCTGACCCTGAAAGCGGGCCGTGTCAAGGGCCATCACGCCGGTTCCGGCATGGATCAGCCTGCCGTTATCATTTGCAATGGTCTGCGCCTTCAACGTCAAATCCTGCCCGCGGGATTCAATTATCCCGGCCGTATTGTCAATCCCGGCCTGATGATCCAGGATAAGCGACGGCTGCCCGGTCTGGGTGATTTTACCCTGATGATTGTTCAGTTCCTGGCTGTGGAGGGTCAGCGTTTCCGCCCGTAACCGGCCACGCGTGTTATCAATCCGTTCCGGTGCCGATAACGTGAGGTGTTGACGGGCGCTGACATGGGCATCCTGTAAATGTAACTGCGTGTCAGACGTCAGTGTCAGATCGCCGGCCTCCGTTTGACTGCCCGCCAGTGAGAGATCTTTGGCGTTCACCGATAACCGGTCATGGGCCAGATTCTGCCCGTGAAGCCGGGCTTCCTCTGTGGTTTTCAGGGTCAGGTTACCGTATTGGGTCAGCCTGAGCGCGTTATCCATACCGGCCGCCAGGGTACTGCCCTGATGGCTGTACAATGACATGCTCTGGCTTTCAAGGTGGCGCCCGGCCAGGATGCGCCCCGGGTTGTCGAGGTGCCCGCGGGTCGTGATTGCCATGTCCTGCCCGGCGGTAATGTCTCCCGCATTGATCAGGGTGCCCTGATCAGGCAGGGTCACATCACCGGATGCCCTTATCACGCCGCGGTTGGTCAGTTGCCCATGACTGTGAAGCACCAGATTGCCCGAGGGGGCGGGTTTACCGTCGCGGTCAATGCCTGCCGCCAATACCGCATTTTTGGCGTTGTCCAGTGATGCACTGGTGATATCAAGATGATGGCCGGCCTGTATGTTGCCCTGATTGGCAAGGTGATCACGGATATTGACTGACAGATCCCGGCCGGCGCTCATGTGCCCCTGATTATCCAGTTTGCTCTGATCCTGGACAGTCATCGTGTCCGAAGCGGTGATAAGCCCCAGGTTGGTCAGCTCACCCGGGCTATGGAGCGTCAGGTCTCCCGGTTGGGACAAACGGCCGTCTTTACCGACACCCGCGGCCAGCACCCCTTTTTCCTGATTGGATAAGGAAGCACTGTGGATATTCAGATGACGGCCTGACAACATGTTGCCCGGGTTAGCCAGATGTCCGGGCGTTTTAATCCGGATATCGTGGCCGGTACTTATCTCTCCGGCATTTTCCAGTGCCGCCTGATTGTCGATAACGATATCGTCCGATGCCGTCATCACCCCCTGATTAACCAGTTGACCGCGACTGTCGAGGGTCAGATTACCCGGCTGAGTCGGTTTGCCATGAGGGTCAGTGCCTGCCGCCAGTTCACCGTGTTGCTGGTTTTCTAACGCCGCACTGTGGATATCAAGGTGGTGGCCGGCCAACACCCGGCCCTGATTGGTCAGATTGCCCGGGGTGTTGAGTCTGATATCACGGCCAGAACTTATCTCTCCCTGATTTTTCAACCCGGCCTGATTCTGGATATCAATATCATCCGACGCCATCATCACGCCCTGATGGGTCAGTTGACCGCGATTGTCGATGACAAGATTGCCCGGCTGAGTCAGTTTGCCCTGATCATCCGTCCCCGCCGCCAGCACCCCGTTCTGATGACTGACTAACGCGGCACTATGAATATCCAGATGGCGTCCGGCCAGTATTTTTCCGGCATTATCGAGATCATCACGGGCTTTTAGCGTGATATCCCCACCGGAAGTGATATCGCCTGAATGAGTGAAAGCGCCTTCATTCTCAATATGAATATGATCTGACGCGGTGATAATGCCGT
Source organism: Xenorhabdus sp. SGI246 (assembly GCF_040838225.1). Lineage (NCBI taxonomy): Bacteria > Pseudomonadati > Pseudomonadota > Gammaproteobacteria > Enterobacterales > Morganellaceae > Xenorhabdus > Xenorhabdus sp. SGI246. The sequence continues at coordinate 21,599 of NZ_JBFPEZ010000077.1, read as the reverse complement.
GGTTGTCCAGTTTGCCCTGACCCTGGATCTTCAACGTACCCGGCTGCTTTTTATCTATACCCGCAACCAGTTTACTGTCCTGCTGGTTGTCTAAATCTGCACTCTGGATAGCGAGATGATGGCCGGCCAGCACCCGGCCCTGATTGGTCAGACTGCCCGGGGTATTGAGCCTGATATCACGACCAGAACTTATTTCTCCCTGATTTTTCAACCCGGCCTGATTCTGGATATTGATATCATCCGATGCCGTCATCACCCCCTGATTGATCAGTTGACCGCGACTGTCGATGGTGAGATTGCCCGGCCGGGTCAGGTTGCCCTGATCATCCGTGCCCGCCGCCAGCATCCCGTTCTGGTGACTGACTAACGCGGCACTGTGGATATCAAGATGGCGGCCTGCCCGCATTTTCCCTTGATTATCGAGGTGATCCCGCGCTTTTATTGTCATATCGCCACCGGCGGTGATATCCCCTGAGTGACTGAAAGCGCCTTCATGCTGAATATGGATAGACTCGGACGCACTGATAATACCGTGGTTATCCAGTTTACCCTGACTCTGGATCTTCAGCTTGCCCGGCTGCGTTTTATCTACTCCCGCAGCCAGTACGCCGTTCTGGCCACTTTCTAAAGATGCACTGTGGATATCGAGGTTGTGGCCGGCCAACACCTTACCCTGATTGGTCAGCTTTCCGGGCGTGGTGATCCTGATATGACGGTCAGCGTTTATCTCGCCCTGATTCGCCAGCGTCGCCGGTGCTTCAATAACAATATCCTCCGTGGCGGTTATCATCCCCTGATTCACCAGCTGACCCCGGCTGTTGAGAGTCAGTTTGCCCGGTTGCGCTTTATTCGTTCCCGCAGACAGTAACCCATTCTGACCGCTCGTTAAGGACGCACTCTGGATAGCGAGATGATGACCGGCCAACACCTTGCCCTGATTGGCCAGCGCGCCCGGGGTTTTTATCGTCATCGCTTTCCCGGCGCTGATATCTCCGGCGTTAGTTAACGCCGCTTTATTCTGAATCTCGATATTGTCTGACGCGGTCATAATCCCCTGATTATCCAGTTTCCCCTTGATATCCAGCGTCAGGTTACCCGGCTGGGTTAATTTGCCGTCTTTATCCGCGCCGGCGGCCAGTACAGGGTGTTGCTGGCGATCAGCAGGCAGCCGAACCTGTTTATGGCTTGTCAACGACGCACTGTGGATATCAAGGTGACGGCCGGCCAACATACGGCCCTGATTATCCAGGTGATCGCGGGTGTTGACGGCCATATTCTGACCCGCCGTGATATCGCCCTGATTGATGAAATGTCCTTGATTCTTAACCTTAATCTCAGCAGAGGCGTCTATCGTCCCGCTGTTGGCAAGATGACCGCCACTGTTGAGTTTCAGGCTGCCCGGTTTATTGCTGCCTGCCGACAGCCGCCCCAGGTTCGTTACATCGCCCTGATTATCAACAGTCAGGTTATCCGATGCCGCTATCGTGCCTTTATTGCTGAGGCGGCCACGGCTCTCAATGGTCAGGGTGCCGGATTGCGTCCGGTTGCCTTCTTTATCGACACCCGCCGTGATATTTCCCTGATTCGCCAGCTCCCCCGAATTATTGATGACCACATCAGCAGATGCCGTGATGACACCGCTGTTCGTCAGTTTGCCCTGGCTATCCAGCGTCAGATTGCCAGCCTGCGCCCCTAACTGCCCGGCATTGCGTACCCCGACACCCTGTTCGGTGCCGACCAGCTTGATTTTGTTGGCATACATGCCACCTACCGCCGCCACATCCAGACTGAATGTCGGTTTATTCTTCTGGCTCTCTGACAAAGTTTCGGTCACATTGCCCTGGGCATCCACCCGGTTGCGCCCGGTCGTCACGGTTAACTGGTTGGCGTGGAGTCTGGCGTTAATATTGACGGCGCGGCCAATCAGGCGGGTATAATCACTGCCGGTATCATTCAGTCCCTTCCCTTCCACGCTGATAAGTCCCTGATGCGCCTCATCCACTTCAAACCCTTTCAGGCGTCCGCCTTCCAGCAGGGTTTTCCCCGCCGCCAGCGTAGTCTGGCTGGCATTGATAAAACCACATCCCTGACAGGTAATACCTGCCGGGTTAGCAATAATCACGTCCGCCCGTTGACCGGCGACTTCAATAAAGCCGTTCAGTTGGCTGGGGTTACGGCTGTTCACTTCATTGAGGATGATTTTCGCCTCACCCTGGGCTAACCACGGGTTCGCGGTGATAAGTCCACCCAGTTCGGTTTGGGTATTGATGCTGCTGTTGTTGAGGATCGCCCCCCGTTGCGCCACATCAAACTGGCTGTACTGATTACGGGAAACCCCATCCCCATTCGGTGTCTGGATATTGATTTGGGGTATACCGTTGGCCGTGGCAATGACCGAGGGCTGCTGCGTACCGGGCGCATTGTTGTCCGCCACAATACCCGCCTGTGCACTCAGGCTGACCAGCCCCAGCGCCAGTGAGACCCCGAACACCAAAGGGGTTAAGGCCACACGGGCTGACGATAATGAAGGCACCGATATTCTGTTTCGTGCCTGTCCGGCCGTGTGGCTGCGGACTAACTCAGACACCACCATCAGCATCTGACGGGTTTTATTAAAAATCACGCGGTAGCAATGTTTATTCATCGCGCAGCCCTTCTTTCAGGTAAGTTTACGGTCAGGGGATGGTTATCCCACCATGCAGCAGCCTGTTCACGGCTGACACCGGCCCCTCGAAAACGGCGCACCTGCGCCCCGCGCGCTGAGCCTTTGTGATAAAGCGCCCGGACACACTGATAAGGAAAAATGTCATGTTTGATTAAATCCGCCATCACACGGCTATGGCCAAACGGCGCTACCCAGTCCACAATCCAGAGCCGATCCCCCCGGTTCGATGCCAGGCGGCGATTATCCCCGTCATCCGTCGTCAGGTAATGGTGTTCGGTCTCTTCATCAAACCGTGACCAGCTCAGGTAAAACACCGGCTGACCCTGCTGACTGATCAGCACATACTGTTGGGCTTTAATAAAAGGCAGGAGCAGGGTGGCAAGCGAACTTAACGGTGCATCCCGGTGCAGCGGGGAGTGCATCCACAGCCAGGTTGCGGCACCCAGCATTTCTGGGTCATTTTCATGCCCGCCCAGAAGCAGGGGAGCACGTACATCATAATCACCGATGAACATTGCTGCCCCCTCAGTACTGCCAGTTCAGGCTGAAACTGACGTGAGCAGGGTCGGTTTTAAAACCATCCGGTTTGGAGAAGGGCGTACCGACCGACACGTCATAGGCCAGATTCACCGGGCGGATATGACCTTTCAGACCGACAACCCCCCCGGCCAGTGTGCGGCCGATAAGGGTTTCCGCCCTGTGTCCGCCCACCCGGCCGTAATCCGCCCCCAGATAAAGCTGTTGATCCGGCACCGGGGTCTGCCATGACAGGGTATTACGCCATGCCCAGCCCTCATCGGCACTCAGCGTGCGTTCGCCATCAAAACCCCGCACTGTCCAGCGGCTGCCGATACTGAACTGGTCTTGCGGCGTCAGCGGGGTATGACTCCATTGCTTCTGGTATTCCATCCGGTGCTGAAAGGACTGGCTGCCCAGCTTAAAGGGGGTATTCAGTGCCACCGACAACTGGATAATTGCTGATTTTGCCGTGGCGTAGTTTAAGGAAGATTTATCATTGCGCTCTTCAGACGCTGGCAGTGCACCAAACCAGCGGGTGCCTTTTTGATAACGGATACCCGCATCCAATATCGCTGCGCCGATATAATGGCGGTGATCCAGCCCCAGGCTCCAGCTGCTGGTGCGGCGTTTCTGGTTACCAATTTCGGTCTGTTGCATGAAATTGCGGGTTTCTCGCACATTCACGCCATAAGTGAATGTGGTTTTTGAACGGGCATTACGGTGCAGGACACGGCTTAATTGCGTGTTCAGACTGCGGCTTTTTCCGCGATATCGGGCATCCCCGTTAAGTTCCGGTACGGTCTGCATATAGTGGTATTTGCTGCCGGTGACCGCAAACTGCCAGTAACCAAACGGCACCGAATAATGTGCGGTATAGTTGGTGGAATCCTTGCGGCGGGAAAAAGCCAAATCACGGCTCAGGGAGAGATAAAACAGGTCACTCAGCGACATCGGGTTATCCAGCGCCAGCATCAGCCCGCCCTGCGTGCGTCCGGTGGTTTTGGTCCCGCTGTTATCCACCCAGGCTCCCACATGCCAGAAACGCGACTGCTGGCGTTTAATCACGATATCGCTCTCGCCCGGCTGTTCACCCGGCACCAGTTCCATCGACGCCTGAACATTGGGGATGCGCTGAAGGTTTTCCAGGCCTTGCTCGATATCCCGCAAATCCAGCACATGGCCATCATGGGCAGGCATCGCGGTATATAACGTCGCGTATTTATCCGACTCCTCCGTATAGCGTACCTGCCGGATTTTGCCGGTGACAACATTGAGTTTCAGTTCCCCCTGACTCAGATCCTGCTCCGGTGCCAGAATGCGGGTGGTCACCCAGCCGTGGGAAATCAGCCGGTTCTGCATCGTGCTCATCAGGAGGCCAATCCCCTGCGCCCCCAGACAGTGTCCGTTGGCCTGATCGGCCAGCCGTTGTAACGGCACCCAGTGCGGCAGGTCTTCCCGGCCGGACAAAGTGACGTTCTGGATCACAAAACAGGGCGATTCTGTGGGAAACGTCAATACAGACGTGGATACCGTTTCATCCGAAAGCCGCACCGTCGGTGCCTTCGCCTCCAGGCGTTGCTCTAACGCTTGCTGCTGCTGCTTTTGATGAATAAAAGGTTGGTCATCGGCCTGCACAGGCTGAATAACGCATACAGCCCATCCGGCCAACCCTGCGAACATGCTGCTGCGAGTTACCGTTGCCATAATTGAACCCGTCGGATACTTAATGATTACTGAATGATTTTGGGAGAACTACGCGAGAGGGTATTATGGTTGAAAGTGTTTTAATTTCAACCAACATGATCGCATGATGATCAAAAAGGCGAATATTTAGACTCTTTAACTGCCGTTATGCAACAAAACGGCAATGGATTAACATTCACCAAACATATTGCGTGTAGTATTAAGTATATTCGTCTGCATTTTGCCTGCCTGAAAAACAAAAGCACGGCGAATATGATAAAGAAAAATAACAAATGACATGTTTTTCAGAGTATTCTGACGGGACAACGATCCCCCCTTCTATGACAAAAAACGGGTCTCACTGCTTTCCCTTCGACAGCATCTTCTGCATCACCATCTGCCCGAACATCCCCGCAGATTGCCTGACCTGCCCCACGCCCTGGCTCATCATACCGGCCATATCCCCCATCCGCACGCCGGCCCACGCTAATGCCCCCAGCCAGACCATCGGCAGCACAATAAACAGTGTGCCCATCACCAGCCCCATAATTAAATCGTCTGAGGTATTCTGAATACCCGCCAGATTAAACAGGCTGTGGGTGTCTGAGCCGTACAGGGCTTCCAGTAAATAGCTGTCCAGCCAGCGGGCAGTTTCCCACCAGAATGTCAGGAAATTCAGCGCAAAAATCACAAACGTCAGCGTGAAGACGGTCTTAAACTCATACGCCGCAAACAGCAGGATCAACGGGATTAAGATATACAGCGCCATCAAAATCACCGCCTGCATCATCGGCAGTGCCTGACGTACCGCATCGAACATCGGCATACTGAGTAATCCCCCCAATAAAGCCCCTGCGGAAGACCCGATGCGGTTAGCGCCATCCAACAAGGTGGGATCGGCATTGCCACCATAACCTGCGTAAACATAGCCCTCCTGAGAAACCGTCAGGTTTACCGGGCTGACCAGACGACGAATGACCGCTTCCTGATAAGACTGTGTGTTTTTCCCCAATATTTTCAGTGTCGCAGACAGGCGCAACCACAATCCCGGATCGGCCTGCGCCAGTACCCGGTCTTTCAGGCCGGCTTTAGCGGTTGACCACCAGGCTTTACAGGTCGGGTAACCGTTCGGCCCGGTATAAGGCCGCCCGTTGTCCCGGCTCTCCAGCCACGGAAAGTCTGTCCGGGGTGTACGGGATTGCAGCGTCTGGTAATCCCCGGCTAAAAACGTGCGGCTGCCCAGCCAGCCGATATCATTCAGGATAATCGGATCGGTGGTGTGCTCCTGATCGCGTTGTTTCCACTGATAAAGCGCCAGGGCATAGCAATCGTGGGTAAAATCCTGCAACTCCGCCGCCAGTGCCGGATGACTGATACGGGTATGCTGCACTTCAAAGCGCAGTTGCCGCAGATCCGGCCGACAGGGAATGGACGCCACTGCAGCCTGTGTCAGCCCCTTGGATAACCGGTGCACCACCGCCCACCAGAGCGGCACAGCCGCCGTCTGATTATTCAGGCTGGACATCACCGGCGCATACCCACTGTTATCCGGCGTTTGCGGTGTCCAGGTGCCACAGCTTTTGGCGCGGGAGGGGTCATACTGAAGCGTTGTCAGGCTGACATTCACCAGCGGCACACAACACACCACCATGACGAAAAAGGCGCAGTACAGGGTATTTTCAGTCCGGGTGAGCGACTGTAATCCGCCATTGCCGTCTTCTTCACCGCATTCTCTGACTTTCAGCCAAATAGCGATCACTTTTATCACTAACGGCAGCGTAAACAGCCCGGTCGCAATCAGAATGTGCCATAATCCGTTATTGACGACCCAGCCGAGCAATGTCAGAAAGTATTCCAGATAGCTGTTAGTCGTCATCTTATTCCCTCAATATGGCCTGACAGGGCATATTCACCCAGCAGGATAAACAGCAGGCTGGCCACCATCATCCGTATCAGCGTTGCGCGGTATTCCGGAAGATGTTTTGTCCTGTGCCAAATTTTCTGGCCTCCCCAGCCCAGTATGGCATACAGGCCTAACCGCCAGACTAACCAGACTCCCCCAGTTTGAGTCACCCAGTGGTGGAACTCCGTGAGTTTTTCTGCCTGATGCAGTCCGACCCAGCCTGTCGCTACAGTGATAATTATCACCAACGCGATGACCAGTGATAACGCAACACCTTTTCTGAATACTGAATGCTTCTCTGCCATCATCCGCCTTACCTGCGCTCACGATTTGGCATTTCCAGCTGATAAAAACGCGCATCCGTGCTGTCCGGCACCTGTTTTTGCGGATGCATGTTGATGCGCTGGGTGTCCCGCTCAATAATGGTCAGAATGGCATTACGGGACAGCGCCTGTTTCAGCTGCATTTCATTTTTCAGCGCATTGATTTCCCGGTCCAGCGCATCAATCCGCCGTTCCCCTTCTGCCAGCGCTTCTGACTGTGCTGCTGCATTGGGTTCAGACATCCCGGTAATCAGCATCCGCCACATCAGTAACGCCGTTTCCACGGTTTCCACCATTGCCAGTTCACCCGCTAAACGTCCCGTCAGGGCAGCCCTGTCCGGGTCACGCTGCAACGCCTGAATGACACCTTTGGTTACCGTCAGACTGCCGGTTTTCAGTTTCGTCAGATTGGCCATCGTCGGTTTTTCCGTGCCGCTGACCAGCTTCACCAGTTGTTCCGTATTGGTTTTGGTGTGTGCTTCCAGCATCGGGGCAAAGCCCATCCCCGCGACGGTGGTGCCCGGCTGGTGTTTCTCTCCACCGCTGGTGCAGTCTGCCGCCTGAGTACAGGTCCGGATGGCCCGGTCGCCCAGCACGCTGGCTACCGCCTCAGCCGCTTCTTGCGCATTACTGAATTTACGGCAGGCACTGCCTTCACACTTCAGGGAGCTGACCGACGACTGGCTCAACACCGGCAACTGATTCATCATGTTAAAGCCGGCACTGGCTAAATCCCGGGTCGGGCGAATGGCATTCTGTCCCTTACCACCCTGCCGTTGCCCGCCAATCCATGAATGCCCGCTGGCACCGGTCGCTTTGCTGCCGGCGTTATTCACACGCACCGCATCACCATCGCCACTGTTAACCAGCATTTTGTATTCCTGTAAAGCCGCCGACTGCGTCCATTTGGTGTTCTGCGCAAAATCCATCATTTTATTGGCCATCGCCCGGCAGTTGAACTGGGCTTTGTCGAACGCCACATTGGCCTGCAACACGCCATTAGTCAGCATGTCATACAGCCCCGGATTGGCCCGCTGGATAATCATCGCCGGCAGGCTGGCCACGGCACCGGTGGCGCCCTGAATCACATCACCCATCAGGTTCTTAAACCCGGCCGTGATACCGTTCAACTGATTGCTGACTGTAGCTTTCAGGTCAAAATTGCCGCACATCAAATCCGAACGCCAGCCCAGCTCCAGTCCACCGAGTGTGGCAGAGCCACTGCGACTGGCCGGTTCAGATATCACCGAACCGCCGCCCAGAGTATAGAACAGCGTATCGGAGACTGCCCCGCTGGCTTCTGCCCCATAACCCAGTGCGCTTCGGTTCACCTGTGGTAATGTCAAAGACAGCCCCGTGGCGTTGGCCTGCGCAGAAGCGATGAGCAGTCCACCGGCGATCAGCCATAACGTGTTTATTTTCGTCATTATGTATCCCTTGTTCAGATATCCGTACTGCTGAGAAAACGCTGTCCACGCCGCTGACAACAACTGTAAGGCTGCCACAGGGCATACGCCTGATTGCCATCAATTGCCGCTGTGTGCTCCCCATCCGGAAACACCGCGCAGGACTGACTTAACGTCGGTGATAACCGCTGCCATTGGTGATTTTGGGTGCCGGTATTTTCGGTGACCGATTCAGGTGGCCAGTAGCCATCAGTACGCGTGCCTTTCAGCGTCTGATAAACATGGGGTTGCCCGGCGCGGGTGATGATATCCGCGACCCGCTGTGCGACCACGGCAGATGCCTTGTCATCATCGGTCTGATTGACAAAGCCTGAGCGCGGATAAATATGGCCCCACACAGTGCCGGCCATCTGGCGGCCCAGCTCCCGCTGGCCGGGTATCAGGGCTTCCGGATAAAACGATTCCGGCAAACCAGAGCGCCACGCTACCGAATCCAGCGTGCTGAGAAAATAAGGTATCAGGGGTGTAGCTGCACTACGACACGAATAGCCGGGAATTTGCCCACCTATCAGGTTGGTCGCCGGATGTCCGATAGCATCGGCATAATTGAAACGCAGGCTGGTACGCCGTTGCCCGGCAATCTGGACATTGTGGTTACCCCCACCGGCATTCAGGTGAGATAACGCCCCGGTCACGGTATTTTCTACTCCGCCGGAGAGCCGACTGACCTGCGCCATTTCTGACCACGGATTGCCACCGGGGGCGTGATAAGTGGACACCACCGCTTCAGGGAGATAATGGGTAACTTTGACTGAGGTTTTTACCGTGCAGCCATGCCAGGAACAAAACAGCCAGTAACAAAGGCCGCTGACCCGCTACTGAATACAGGATGGCGAAAGGCTGCTGGCCACGATTTGTGCGGTGTTGAGGGAAACCTGCGCAAAGGGCGCAAACGCAGCGACCAGAGTGATGACAACAGGAAAAGCAAGGCGGGGTGTCTTCATCGTTGACTCTGCTCCCTGAGGGCGCTCGCTTCTGCCACATCCGCCGTGCCATACACGATGTCCCGGTCATCAAATACCACGGCAGGGTACTTGCGCACACCTGATTGCCATGCCTGAACAACGGCACGATAAGACTGAATCAGTTGCTGTTCCTGCTGATGCCATTGGGGAGATTGCAGCATAGCTTGTGCCTGTCTCGCCGCTTGCTGCGGATCGGCAGAAAGGTGAGAAAAGATTTTCTGCCGCTGTTGTTCAGCCGCATCCAGCCAGACAATTTGTGTATCCGGGGAAAGGTTAACGGGGATGTGTTGGCTGTCAGTGTAAATCACCGTTTTGGCATAACTCGCTGATGCGGTCATCCATCCCAGCCAGAATAATAAGGTACAGCGCTTTCTCATTCCCACCTTCCCGTCTCTGAACACAGACGGCAAGCGTGCGGAAAAAATCCGGATAAATCAGCAAACAATTCTTTTTTGCAAAATGCAAAAAATGAACCGACACCGTCCATCACACTCCTCCCTGTTATAAAAAAGAATAATATTAACTTTTTTTAACAAACAAATCTGTGTGGTAAGCAACCTTTCCTTTTAACACATTCATTTAATATAAACTTTCTCAAACTGATGAGAAAACGGATACTGTCCCTGTCATAGCCTGATGTTGACCAAGGTAGTGATATACCGGTGTAGTGATAAGGAAACAGGGTGTGGATGACATCATGGCGCGGACAAGTGAGTTCATTATGACGCCGGATATATGGTCGCAAACCGTATCAATTGATGCTTGCACAACTGGGGGCCTGGCTGACGACGCAAAACCTCGCTGACTATCCGGATACCGCTGAAAAAATGTTGAATATGGCCGAATGGTGGTTGCACCTGACCATGCCACCGGATGAAGTGGAACAAATCGCCCGATTCAAAAAACTGACCGAAGAGCAAAAAGCGGTATTACTCTCTGCCAGTAAACTCCCGCGCTGTTATACCGAAGGCGTGGTGCTGGCGAAAAAAACCGAAGCGCTGTTTCGGGTTGTGCCACCGAGCCTGTATCTGGCACTGGGTATGACGGAAAAAGAAGAAAAATCTGAACGGCGGGCGTTAATGCGCGAACATCAGTGCAGTGAGCTAGAGGCGGCGGTTTTGGTAACAATAAGGATGGATGTAGCGCGGGGATTGAAGTCTGATTTAGTCACTCACAAGTCATAAAGAGAATAATTATTTTTGTTATTTATCAGTGTATTATATCTATTTAAAAAGAACCCAGCACACTAGCTGGGTTCTTTTTCAGATTATACGTTGAGCTAATACACGTTATCGCTGCATTAAAGTACTATGGCACAATAAACCATCTGGATTAAATTGAAAATGTAAGGCATATCCTGGATATTCATATTTTATCCAGTCATTGATGTAGCCAAGAAGCATATCCATATAATTGCCTCCACTTCTCAATGGAATTCCCAGTATTTCAAGGACTTTTTCTTTATTCCATCCCATTTGTATATCTGAGATTAGAACCCCTTTAAAATTTTTGTATCCATCGTTGTTATCGGAATAAAAGTGTATGTGATCCAACCTTCCTTGCCTGAATCCTACCAATATTCCTGATTGAAAAAAGCTATAGTATGTTGTGTGCCCTACTGGATCGTTATATTCGAGAGGGTCTTGCGACACTTGAGCTTGCTCTTCTATCACTAAACAAAGTTCACTGAACTCCTTAGACGATTCAGCAGTTCCAAGTGCGTTGATAAATAAATTCCAGTCAATCATTTCTTAATTGTACCTATTTCACGATTACGCTGCTTAAGTAGTTCGAGAGCATCATCAACCAATTTAGGATTATAGCCATGTTGTATCAGAAGTGTTCTTCTATCCTTAATGTCAAGGCATTCTGCACCACATAAGTCAGCTGAATCACTCGCTACTTGTGTCGGTGAATTTCTGCCCTTATAAGTTCGGCTTGCTTGATGTACCTCTTTAGGAAGTTCAATAACTGTCGCATTGTCATAAAGTGCTTTTGTTTCGGGTCGTACCACCGAGTCTCTATCTGGCACTGAGTATGACGGAAAAAGAAGAAAAATCCGAGCGGTGGGCGTTAATGCGGGAGCACCAGTGTAGTGAACTGGAAGCGGCTGTTTTGGTCGCAAAGAGAATGGATATTGGGCGGGGATTGAGGATAGTTTTGTAAATCACAATAATGTGTGTAACTTACTTATTATCAAAGATATTTCCCGATTTTTAAAGAAAGACCCCAGCACTCTGGCTGGGATCGCGTTCAGGTTAATTTTTTTTATAGATATATCTAATCAGTTAGCTCAAAATACCACTCAAGAAATGAGTTAAAATCTTTCCATTGAGGTTTGAATTTACCTTCGTAAAAATCGAGCATTTCTTGCCCAAGCCCTACTTCTAGTACTTCACCCGTTTTTCTATTATAGAAATATCCATATTCACCTTCGAAACTATCTAAGGGAATATATTCTTCATTTGAACAACGAAGCAATTTATGCGTAAATTTTATTTCTGAATCATAATTGCTATTAATGATAAACCAACAGATTTGGTAAATTTCACGATGTCTACTATGAAATGTTGGGCCATCCTCTGCATGTAAGTAAAATTGGGCAAAATCAGATTCTAAATCGACATTTAACCCAACTAAGGCATTCAAATATTCTGGGTAGATAGCATCATCCCACCACCCTTTGTCACTAAGATATTTTTTAACTTTATTAGATAGCATGATTTATATCCTATTTATTCGAATTTAAACGTATTTTTAGTTCAGTTTCTGCCCTATTTACCCAATATGCATCACGGTCTATGTTAAATAAATCTCTATCAACAGGGGTGTCCGGATGCGCCTTTGGTAAGTAAGGATGAAGTGCATTAGAAGAGTGAAATTCTTTATGGGTATCACTTGACAGCTCAAATAATGGGCCTAATCCATTTTGTTTAGAATGGTGCAAATTGATTTGGGAATACTTTCCATTCTTAACAACAAAAGGAGAACCTCCATCTAATGCTATTTGAAGATTCGTTTTTATTATCCCACCTTTCGTATTAATCGGTAGCTCCCAGTTAATTGGTTGTTGGAAAACAGTATAATTATTTCCTGAAGGAGCTTCAAAGGTTGAGCGTTTAAATAAACTAGTGGATGAAATTTCATCATGAGCTTGATGAATCAGCTTCTTAGCTACTTCCAGATTACCATCTTTTAATGCAATATTAGCGGCTTTAATAGACTTACTGGCAATATCGCCTAGCACCGGCACTAAACCGATTGTAGCAGTAAGGTAATCTAACCTCGTTTCAGCTTCAGCAAAACTTTTGATATCGCTAATACCCGGCATAAAATCTGCGCCGAAGCTTATTGTTCTTGCAGCCATTTTACATGCATCAGGAGCACGCGTACAAAGTATCTTTCTACTCTCTTCATGGGCTTTTATCGTGCCGGGAACTTCTCTTTCCATCATTGCTAAAGCATGAGCTAATCCATTGTATACGATAGTTATCTCTCCAGAATTAGCTCCACTATTAACACCTTCCGCACTATTTGTTGCAAACGCACCGGCAATACCACCAATCATTTTACCGCCAGCTTCAATTTTAGCTGGATCACTAAATGTATCTATTAAAACTGTCTCGGCAAGAGAAACAGCCAACGCACCAGCTGCAGCACCTTTAGCATCCCCACCACCAATTTCTGCAGCAAGGGCTGACACCGCTGCATGGCTAACAGCTTTTCCTGGAACACCTAATTCTGCACTGTTGTTCCCGATAATATTTGCCCCTTCTGCGTTAATTTGGTTACCCACATTGGAAAGTAACGCTGTTGCAAATTTATCTTTGAAGCTACCACCATTAATTGCGGTATTTACACCAGAGCTAATAATCGATTGCCCTGCAACACGTTGAGCGACTTTAGTCCAGTCTGCTCCTTTACTTAATAGCGGTGCGTTAGTTGTGCCATTAGCCATTTTTTCCACCCCCATCAGCTTGTCAAATCCGGCCAAAGCACCACCAATTGCCATGGAAGTGACGGTTGATTTTACCGTTTGACTGCTGCCCATCTCTTTAAGGGTTTTGGATACATTGCCTTGGTTATTAATAAGGCTAACTGCTGCAGTAGAAGCCAGAGATGCCATACCTGCGGTAACAGCCCCAGAAGCAGCAGAGGCTGTTGCAGCACTGGCTCCGGCAGTGGTGGCTGCCCCTGCTGCGTAGCCAGCAGCAGCAAGAGTTGCCCCAGCACCTGCTGTGACTGCGGCAACGGCTATGGCGATAACAGCAGAAGCAACCGGACTTAATTGTTGGCTCTTATGATCCCAACTATCATAAGCATCCTGAACTTCATTCCATTTTATATCATGTCGGGTATTTAAATCTTTAAACCAAACTGTTTCTGAACTACTTCCTAATATGTCAATTGCGTTTTGTAAAGATTGTCTATTCTTTACTTTAATATCAGAGGTAATACCTTGAGCTGCATCTACTACAAAATTTCCATTCCATTTGATTTGGGGTAATACCCAAGTTTCTGAAGAATGACCTTTATCCTTGGTTTTTATAAAAAAACCATTAGATTTACTGAATTTTCTTTCATATTCAGTATCTTTTACAGCTTTGAAATTAGTAAATCCATGAGTACTAGTCAATGTGATATTTTGACCAGCTTCTATCTTACTCGCTTCATAAGTAGAATCATCCCTACTTAAAATATTAATATCTCCAGAAGCAATGAATTCTGAAACTTTGTTGTTCGTACCATATTTAACTTCATTTATAGTTTCAAAACTTTTAATTTCGTCAGAAGCTGCAGCATAAAGGTAGCCACCTTTAGCAGCTATATTTATAGTTCCGATTCTCATTGCCTCGGCTCTATTATGATCATCTATATCAGCCTGTATTTTTGTTTCACTTTCACCTTTATTTTTAGCTTCCTCTTTGGCTATAATCAATTTATTCATATGGTTATTTAATTTTGAGTTGGCTTGAGCTAATCTAGACTCCACTTCGGTTAATTTGTTTTGTTTTGTTTTTATTTTTTGTCTGATTTCATCAAGAAGAGGATCTTCAACTTCGGCAAACCAAGATTCAAAATATTCTTTTGAACCACCAAAAGCATCATAATTTGTTCCTCCAGCTGTAAAATAATCACTCCAAGATTTTTCCTCCGCTTTCTCTAAAGATAGTTCAGATTCTACTAGGCTTTTTTCTTTTGTAATTGATCCAATTTCACTTTTAATGTTTTGTATTTCAGATTCTACTTCAATTATGGGGCCGCTATAATTAGATAATCGAATAGGATCTTTCCAAATAGCTCCTAGACCTTTAGCAAATAATTTAGATGCTTGAAATAAAATACTGCCGTCAGAAATGATATTTAATGAGCCGCCGCTATTTAACTCAGTTACATTTCTGGTTATTTTTTCTTGTCTATTTGGAAAGTCATAAAAGTAATTCCTAGAAGCATTGAATTTTATATCTCCACCGGAATATATATTTATATTCTGATTGGCTGAAATTTTTGATCCTTCAGTTGTAATCTCATTGCCAGAAGATATTATAACATCTTTGCCAGCATCTACATTAGTCGTAGCTGGAACATCCGTTCTAATAAAATCAAAAAAATATCTTTTGAAATCATCTGATTCCAGCGGTACTGTTTCTCCATACAAACCTTGAGTGGTAGTCCATGGATTTCTTACAGGAAAAATTGCAGCAAGTAAATTCATTGAATTTCCAGCTAATAAAGATATTGAATTGCCAGCCGAAAATTTAGCACCTTCTGATTTAATATCATTTGAAGCATTAATTAATAGGTTTTCTCCTGCATGAATTTGAGTTTGTAGTTGAGGGTCATCTGATTTAATAATAAAATCAAAAAGATGTGGAGAGACTGTCTTCTGTGAGGAAGATAAATTACTATCTCTATTTATAAATTCTCTCGATGTAGCTTTAAAGTCATTCTTAGCATTAAAATTAATATCTTTCTTGGCATTTAAAACTACACTAGTTAAAGATAAATTGTTTCCACTAGTCATCAAGATTGAATTTGATGAATTCAATTTTGTAATAGGAATTAAGTTTTTAAACGATATTTCGTACCAATTAGATTTACCAGAGGGATCTTTTATAATGCTTCTATGAGGAATAAGATCGTAAGTACTTTCTATATCAATGTTTTTTAAAGCATACATTGAAACATTAGAACTCATAGGAGAAAATACATTATTTCTGATAAATATATTACCATTATTAGATGATAAAGTTAAATCATTAGTAGCTTCTAATTTGTTTAATCTTCGAATGCCATTTGTATAAAAAGTCTCGTCATCATAAGACAATCCATCTGTGGATACAATGTTGCCATTAAAACTGTTAAGGAAAATGTTATCACTTGACAGCTTACTTCTAAGTAGCGAGATATTATTCCCCGAAACGATAGAAATATCATCTATAGCCTTAAAATCTGAAAGGTCAATTTCGGATTTATCTTCTGATATGATATTTATATTTTTAGTTGCTTCTAAATTAGTAGTGTTAATACTAACGGAATCACCTACTATATTTATGCTTTTTGCATTTATGTTCAGTGGAGTCTTATCAAAAAAAGTTTTAAATTTTTTAAAAAGAAGTCCAAATGGTTTTTTAAAATCATTAAATTCCTTAGGGTTATCAACTCCCACATCAATATTCTTAAAATCCAAAACTAAATTATGTTTAGCTTGTAAATTTGTCTCAGTACTGAGAGTGGGAGTCCATAAAAAAACCTCATTGGCCATAAAGCCATAATCTGCAAATAGCTGTAACGATCCACTAGAAAATGCTTTATTTTCTAAGTTTTTCCCTGTAAGTATTAAATCATTAGAAGCGATAATATTAGAGTGTTTGTTTTTGATATTATCTCCATATAGATAAGCAGATTTTCCAGATTCAATAATTGCAGATTGAGGTTTCTTTGTTATAGAAATTTCAGTATGCTCTAATTTTTGAGGATAACCATAAGGTCCATACTTCCCCTCTTCAGTAAATTCAGGGCCAAACATACCTTGTTTTAATTTAAATCTAGTAGTGTTATAATTATATTCCAGATCATCAAAACCATTAACTATATCCTCAGATCTAATAACAATATCACCTTGATTCGTTCTAATAGTACCTGTATTCAATACTTCTTTATTTTTATTTCCAGCTACATTTTTCTGAATCCACATATTATTATTGGCTTGCAGAAGTACCTGAGAACCGATATTGCTAATTGTATTACCCAATACCCGCATATCTTGTCCGGCAGTTACACTGCCTTTATTGGCAATTTTATCACCAGCCAGAATAATATTTAGCTCTGCCTGAACAGGGGAGTTAGGCCTAATATTAATTTCCTTGCCACCCGCACTTAAGTCAGTTTTAGATTTAATATTACCCAGTTCCATTTTGCCATTGGAACTCAGCGTAATATCACCCTGAGTACTGGTGATATCTTTCAGATTAACGCCAACTCCATTTTCAGTTGCAATCAGACGGATTTTATTGGCATACATACCACCCAGTGCTTTAGTATCGACAGCCAGTTGTGGTGTAGCCCCTTCTCCGGCAATGGTCTTTAACGTACCGTCTTTAAACGAAATCTGGTTAGCACCCTGAGTGAGCGAGAGGTTATTGGCCTGAATTTTGCCATTCAGCTCAGTGGCCCGGCTGATAATATCGATATAATCCGTTGACTGACCATTTAATCCTTTACCGCCGATGGTAATCTGGCCTTTTGTTACTTTCAGGGCTTCCAGTGCACCCTGAGCATCAAATTGTGGTTTACCGGTCGTCAGGATTGCACCGGAGGTATTAATAAATCCACATCCATCACAGGTGATACCATTGGGGTTGGCTATCATCACGTTGGCTTTCTGGCCTGCAACCTCCAGCTGTCCTAATAGTTCAGAACGATTGCTGCCGGTGACTTCGTTGATGATGAGTTCGGCGGCTTTTCCCTGCAAATTAACGTTAGCGTTAATTTGGCCTGCCAGTTGAGAATTAATCGCCTGTGTGGCGTTATTTAATACCGCACCCTGTGTTCCGGTATTAAAGTCTTGGTATGTATTGTGCGATATTCCTGCATTATTGGGCGCTGCAATATTCACTATCGGAACATTGCCACTGTTGTATACCTGTGTCTTTGTGTTATCAGAAGTGATGCCGCCCGCCATTGCCGAGTTCAGCGGATAGATACCTGTCAGGTAAATCAAAAAATAACTGGTTCCCCTTGCTAATGGGCTAATAACTTTATCTTTTTCTTGTTCTTTCATGAAATGAAGTCCAAATTTCTTGCTGTGTTTGTATTAAAAATGAAGTGAAGCAGACCAATAAACGACCCAGTGGTCTGGTCTGAGATAAGCGGGATAAACCAGTGGTTTTCCTACTGTAACCGCCTGATTCATTCTGTTGTGATTAAATGAAATACCCAGTGATGCCCCTGTAACATGACCTCCTTCGATTTGTCCTTTTTTATTGTTTTTCAACCAGCCTGTATCCAGCGCACTATTGAAAGACAGTTCACCGACTAAAGGGAGCTTGGCGAGTTTCCAGTTGAGTTCATTGCGCCAATAGCCGCCATTATTCCCGATGAGATTTTGCTCCTTAAATCCTCTGACAGAATATTGTCCCCCTAATGACAGGCGTTCACTGGCATAAAGGTTATCCGGCGTGAACTGCCCATACAGAGAAGTCAGGTAATAGATATTCTCCGTGACAGGCATAAAATAACTGCTGCTCAGGCTGAATTTACGAAACTGGCTTTTCGGCACATCACGAACACCAGAGTTATCTTTCGTCGCCCCCCACATATCCAAACCATGGCTGAATGTCGGGTTAAATGTCAGATAGCCTCCGGCCAGCGTAGTACTGTAGCTAGCACCCAAACTGACAGCGCTCAATGTCGGGCTGCTGACGGATAACTTAACACCGGCCGCAGTATTGGACGTCTGGCGATGAACTAATCCCATATTCAAGGCCAGTTTTTGCTGCCCATCCCGGTATAACGTCCGGTTTATTTTTAACTGATGAGTTTGCCCTTTACTTTCATAGCGGTAACTATCTGTACCTACAGGGATCATCTGGAATGAACTGTTTCGGGCATACTGATAATCGAATGACCAGTAGCCATAAGGAATGGTAACACCTGATGTGATACTCCAGTTCTGGTGGTTATGACGAAAGTCACTGTTGCGGCTGGCTGAAATTGACCACAGGTCTGCGAGGTGTAGTGGATTGTCCAGTCCTAACGTGGCATTAATTTGTTCTCTTCCGGTATTTTTTTGTCCGCTGTTATCTATACCCAGACTGGTATGAAGCGGTAATTGAGATTCAGTTCGTTTTAAAATAACGTCAGAATAACCGGGCTGTGCAGCCGGCTGGATATCAATGGTTATCTGCTGGGAAGGCAGGCGGTTGAGTTGTTCCATGCCCTGCTCAATATCCCGCAAATTAAGGGGCTTATCGGCCATCTGCGGAAAAGCCATTTTCAAGGCAAGGGGCATCTCACCGTCAAGCCGGATGGTACTGACTTTGCCTTCCATCACCGTAATCGTCAGAATGCCAGTGGATAAATCCTGCTCGTTTAATCCTGCCTGAGAAGTGACATAGCCTTTTTCTATATAGGTGTTAGATACTTTACGTACCAACTCGTTAATTTTACCGACAGTCAGGCAATGGGATAAGTAAGGTTTGGATAATGTCTGTTGTGCCGAGGTTGAAAGACTTTCTGCTCCTTCAAATTGAATTTGGTGAATAGGATGGCAGAACGAATCTTCATCATCCGATGCTGGTACAGAGAGTGGTGATAACGTCACACTATTGCGAATATCATCGCGCTGTTGTTGCGCTTGTTGTAACAAGTCTTTTTGTTGTTGGGTAATGACATCTTGATCAACTGAGCTGATTAACGATGATGCTGTTGATTTCTCTGAAATGGCTAATAGCGCCACAAACAATAAGCCAGCAAAATTAATAAAAATTCTGCTCTGAGAATATAGAGACATAAATAAATTACAGATATAAGAAAAAGGCGCGAATTATATAGAAATGTAAATTTAAAGCAATATTATTATAGTTTTGTTTTTGTTTATTAATTGTTTCGTTTTCTTATGGAAAGAGTTTTTAATTTTATTAATTATAAATTGTGTATTTTTATTGTTTATTTGTTTTTTTGTGCTGAATCTATATTCATTAATTTATATAAATTTATTTAGTGTTTTTTTATGATTTAAAATAAGACTGTTTTTATGATTTTCTTAATTTTCCCAATAAATACATCTGATTAATTTGATTGTGAGATGATTTACAACTGTTAAGATTAATTAATTTGTATACTTAAGTTTTAAAATATGATTTGTTTTGTATTTAAAAAATGAACCGCAATTGAATTGGAGTTAAATAACTTTAATTATTTAAAAAATCATTGAAAGAAGTTATTTATCATTTCATACCGTGTGTTGCTATTTTTTAGTGTGTGTGGAAAGTATAACATCTCTGTCTTGTAGTGGTATAGGGATCTCGGACACCTCAAAAGCCTGCTAATGTTATTCATATGACAATGAGGTGTGACAATGAAAGTGAAACTCACCAAACGCCACTATTCCGCTGAATTTAAGCTGGAAACGGTTCAGCAGGTTGTCGATATCGCCCGTTCATTGGGGATCAATAACAGGACGCTGGTAAAATGGGTTCGCCAGTACCGGGCCGAAATACAGGGAATGAAGCCTGTGGAGAAGGCACTGACACCCGAACAACGCCAGATACAAGCATTAGAAAAACAAGTGAAACGCCTGGAAATGGAAAAAGAAATCCTAAAGCAGGCGGCCATGCTGATGAGCGAGATGCGCCGTGGCGCTATGCGTTGATCACACGGCTGAGTCCCCGGTGGCAGGTGACAGAATTATGTCAGATATTTCAAGTGTCACGCCGTGCCTATTATGACTGGCGACAACGGCCGGTCGATACGGAACGTCTGCAGTTGCGCATCCGGGTTAGTGAACTGTATAACCAAAGCCGGGGGAGCGATAGGCAGTCGCACATTGAGTCATCTGCTGCCCAATGAAGGCTGGCCGGTGGGACGCTGAAAGGCCAGGTGGTTAATGCAGGATGCGGTCTGCAAAGCCGTCCAGCGGGGGCTCACCGTTATCGTCCGGCAGGAGAAGAGGCTGTCGCCTCCCCTAATCTCTTGCGACAGCAGTTTGCCCCAGCCTGCCCGAATACCCACTGGTGCGGAGACATCACGTACATCCGTATTAAAGCGGGATGGAGCTATCTGGCGGTGGTGACGGATTTATTTTCCCGCCGGGTGGTGGGAATGGTCATCGGCTCTTCGCCGGATACTGAGCTGGTCTGCCGGGTACTGAATAACGCATTGGAAACGCGCCATCTTGGAGGACGGCTGGTTTTTCATTCAGACAGTAAGAATGTCCTTGTCAGATTCCGTAGAGAGAAGACTTTTCAATCTATTCTTCTGATGTATGGTGTTTTTTCTGTTTCCTGACCCACATTCCGATTGACCACAATTGTGTCCTGCCCTGGATCTGTCGGTAACAGGAAAATCCCATAAGAGGTTTCTCCTTGCTGATACGCGTGACTCAAGGTTGTTCTACGATGAGTTGCCGGGTATTGCGCAGTGTCTTAATATCTTACTGTTCCACCGTCTTGACCGGAACAAAAAATGGATACCGGGTCGGCAGGCCGTTTAGCAGATAGCCAGAGCATCCTTGGCATCATTTTGAACCTAACCCGAACGATAACTTCAGGATGGACAATTGACGCATCGTTCAGCTGATGCGTATCCGGACTTTCAGTCCGTTAATCACTAACCCACCGACTTTAGTCGGTGGTTGTTGAGTGAAGAATTCGGGTAAGCCAATACAATTAACGACTACAGGCAAATCCTGTCATCACCCAGCTATTTCGCATCCACCGGTCTGTCTCTGCCCAAAACGCCCATTTTGCCTGATGCTCGGCGGAACCTGATCTGGCCGCCAGATAATCCGTCGAGGTCACGTAAAATTCCCGCGCCCAGCCATCATAAAGGTAAAAATTCCCCCATTCCTCA
>NZ_JBFPEZ010000076.1:0-22273 GCF_040838225.1 Xenorhabdus sp. SGI246 | reverse complement strand
TTTCTTAAGCGAGCGGTATTAACCTGTTAGGGTTGGTTTTTTTATAGGTGGGATTTATTAAAAAAATATCTAATTATTCACTTTTACTAACCAATTTTCGTACCATAACAGAATATCGGAAATAAGGTGATCTCCGATTCCATTAATGAAAATGAAGTCAATAAGCACGCCAAGCTACTCTGTTGATGAAGTAGGAGCATCAAATTTGATTGTTTGAACAGAATATGGATAGATACCTACAAACACAGTAATGTATACTCCTTACAATAGTACATGTTTAACTTGTTGAGATGAAAATGAATCCGAAAAAAATTTTTATTACCGGATATAATGTAGGCGGGTTCGGTGGAATGGAAACTGTTTTCAATAGTTTTCATAGAATAATGTCATCATCTAAAGATGGTTATGATATATTATTCGTATTTTTTGAGGATAATTTTAAAAATCCTAACGATCAATGGCTTGGTGAGAAAAAATTCATTCGAATTAAATCGAATATTAGAAACACAAAATTAAGAAGAATACATTTTGCATATGAATTTTCAAAGTTAATATCAGAACATAAACCGGAACACATAATTTCTTACGATTCTTTAACATGTTACATATCACTATGGGCAAGAAGATTTTGTTTTAAAAATACGAAAATTTTTTCTTGGCACCATTTCACATTGCATGGACTCTATAAGATAGAATATACATTATTAGCAGATAAACACTTATCCATAAGCTCAGGAATTACCAAACAGCTTTACGATATGGGAGCCAAGCCCAATACAGTGTATACTATTTATAATCCTATCACGCCAAAATATGAAATAATCAGTCGTTCAGAAAATGAATATTCTTTTTTATATTTAGGCAGAATCAATTTCGATGGACAAAAGAATTTAAAAGAATTATTTTTTTCACTTTCTAAAATAAAAGGAAATTGGTTATTAAATATTGTTGGCTCAGGAGATATCCAAGAAATTGATAAACTAAAAGGGCTAGCACATAATCTTAAAATTGAGGATAAAATTAAATGGCATGGATGGCAACAAAATCCCTGGAAATATATAATAGAAAATATTAAAAATGTAACCTGTTTATTGCTAACTTCATCTTATGAAGGTTTTGGAATGGTGCTATGCGAAGCAATATCCTATGGAATATATGTGATTAGCTCTGATTGTCAAACAGGGCCATCTGATATAATTAAAGATGGTATAAATGGAGAATTATATCCTTTAAATAATATAGATACTTTATCTAATAAATTGCAAGCAATTGTAAATGGAAAGCAACTTCCTGATTATTCAACCATAAAAGAATCCATAACTGAATTTTATGATGATAAATATTATGACAGAGTTATCTCTGCATTAAATAAGGTATAAAAAAGTATCATTCATGTAACCAATAATATTATCAATGGTGATAGTGAGCTATGAAGATTTTCGTTATTAATCTGAAGAGTGAATCAGAACGTAGATTAGCCATGCAACAACAGGCTGACAGACTGAATTTAAATATCGAGTTTATAGACGCTGTATACGGTTCTGACTTGTCAGATACTTATCTTTCTGAAATAGTATATGATTATCCTGGATGCAAATTAACCAAAGGAGAAATAGGTTGCTCACTAAGTCATTTGCTTATTTATAAGAAAATAGTAGATGAGAATATCCAACATGCACTAATACTGGAAGATGATGCAATATTATCTCAAGATCTAAAAAATGCATTAAACGAAATAAAGTTGATTGACTGTGTGAGAAAACCAAATGTCTTTCTGCTATCACCACCAGAAAGTTATATAAAGAATATTAAATTAAAATCAAGAAAATATGACATTCATTATATTTATGAAGCATCTGGAGCTTATGGTTATGTAATAAACAACAAATCAGCCAGACAATTAATCAGAAGAATGTCTCCACTAAAATGGGAATGCGATATGTGGGGAGTTTTTAGAATGCAAAGAATTGTTAACGTGTACTGCTTATTACCTTCCATGGTGTTTAATGGAGATTCCAACAGTGTTTCTTCAACTTTACATAAAGAGAGAATTAAACAAAAAAAGCTCAGAGAGAACTATCGTCACTTATTAAAGAAAAAAGAACCTCATTATCAGATTAATAGGTTAAGGGATTTGCTTTTAAAAAAATTATTCTACCGAATAGAAAAATTTATCTAAATACAAATAGAAGGCCTAATCCGGCTTTCTATTATGTTCATATCTTCTATATATATTAATCGTTCATCCAAATCTTTCCCATTAATCATGCCGAATTTTGGCAATAAGCATTTCCTGCCATCAGCACTAAAATCAACACTATTATTACAACTTAATTCATATTTAATTGATTTCTGGAAAATATAAGCGTTTTTTATATTGTGTATTTTGCTATTCCGATTTTATTTTACTGGTTTTTAATCAAATCTTTAATTATTTCCCCACGTATTCTCATTTTCTTCTTATTCCGCTCTTTCCCCCTCCTTGTTTCAGAAAGGAAATTTTACCTATCCGCATTAAAATATATTATAGATAAGTCAAAACATTTCCCATATGATTCTTATAAAATTACTTAGAGTCTCTTTCTGTTATACTTCTATCATAATTTAAGTATTTATAACTTAATAATTTTACTATAAACATTTGTATGTCATTATGTCAGATTAATTAAATTCATAAAATCTACTTAATATAATAAATATTAGTAAATTTACTTATTTTACAGTCAAGTACGGAAAAACAGGAAATTCAATCATGAACATTAAAAAGTCATTATTTTTAGTGGGATTGACGGCCTTATGTACAATCCCATTATCTGCTAATGCTGAAACCCAAAGTCGCCATGGATATATAGAGAGCCCTCCAAGTAGGGCTCTTCTATGCAAAAAAGGTATCAATAAAAATTGTGGGCCTGTCATGTATGAACCACAATCTGTTGAAGGTCCAAAGGGCTTTCCTAAAGCCGGGCCTCCTGATGGTCAAGTTGCCAGTGCAGGTGTTGGGCAGTTTAAGCAACTCAATGAACAAAGCAAAAATCGTTGGCATCATGTCCCTATCAACAAAGGCGAAAATGTATTTAAGTGGCACTTAACTGCGCAGCATAGCACAACTTCATGGCAGTTCTTTATTACTAAACCTAATTGGGATCCTAATAAGCCTCTTACTCGTGCACAATTTGATCTCACCCCTTTTTGTTCACAAGAGGATAATGGAAAACGCCCATCAAAAGAAGTTAATATAACGTGTGAAGTACCAGAACGCTCAGGATACCATGTTATTCTTGGTATCTGGACAATCGATGATACAGCTAATGCTTTCTATCAAGTTATTGATACTTATATAAAATAATATTGGTAAATAGCAATTATGTGCTGGTATTTTGCCAGCACATGCTAGTGACTGAAGTGAATATCAGGTTAATTCATCGATAAATTATGTTGGTTAATAAAATGTTATATTGCAAAGTTGACATCATTATTTATCATGTCTGCTATTCTTGGTAAGAAATTTATGATAAAAACATTTCTTGTTCAGATTTTCTACGAGCAAGTAAGGCAGATAGTTTATTCCCGTTAGCTTTATCCCATTTCAGAAATTCCTGTGCAGCTTCTTGATAATCACCTTGATTCAATTTTTTCAATAGTGTCGAATGAATAAAGTTTCCAATTCCCACGTTAAAGATAAGCGAACATAAAGCATCAAATTGCCCTTGTGTTAAAGGCACTTTAACATATTGTCCTAATACATCATAAATAGGATTTAAATCTTCACGCAACAGTGCCTCTGCTTGTTGTTTTGTGATCATTTGCCCTGGCTCTACTCCATTTGTGTGTCCATAACCAATTGTCCAAGGCTTCCCCCCAGTAGCAGGATCAGGATATGCTTTTAATCTCAATCCTTCATAACTTTTTATCTTATTGATGCCATTTTCACTTATCTCCATAAGCTATCTCCACTAGTGTGGCTTATTATCACACCCTATGGACAAAGTATAGACAACAAAAAAATTCCTACGGCCATATCACAATACGAACAATAAAAAACAGGAAGATAGACTATACACCCCTTCCCTAATTAATAAAAATATCTTTATTTTCAATAGAATAAAGAACACTTCAAAATTTTTTTAAAAATTAAAAAAATAATTTAATAAATACCTTGACTCTTTTCATTTTGAGCATAAAATGCCTCACAGAATCTAGATTTTCGTGAAGTAAATCACAATTTATAATTCTCAAGGAAAATCATCATGAAATCTGTAAAATCTTTCTTCACTAATGTACATTGCGTCGTCATTCGTCTATCAACAAAACGCTTTATGTAAAAGCTGTGTTAGCACAGAGAAGGCAAGCCAGTCCAAACACAATAACTGGCTTTTTTATTAACCTTGTCTGGATATTAGCCAACTTGCACAGAGCTTTCGTTATTTGGTATTTCCTAAATATCCTGAACTATACAACAACAAATGAGTATATTCCTTCAAAAAATATAGGGATTCAACCAGCCGAAGTCAGTATAACTGATATAGGATAAAAATAATTAAGTTGATAGATTTGATAATATATTTTAATAAATCATTATGGTATAAATAATCCTTTTGATATTATTTACGACTGTTTAACACAATATTCTAAAGATAAGATATAAGCACCTTTTATGCCAGGAATGTTTATTTTTGAAATGAAAAACTCATTTTTACCTGGCCTAAAATACCCTAATCCATGACCTTTTCCACCGTATATTAAGGTATTCTCACCTATCTCTAAAATTTCTTTTTTATTTAATATTCCAAATTGGGTTATAGGCATTAAACAACAATGACAGCCAACAGTCTCCCCATTTTAAGCTCCTGACAATCTTTGTACCAAACAGTCTTTGTAATGAATAGCAAAAAACAGATAAAAAAAACTTATTCCATTAATCAAATATAAGTTACCTAATGGAAAACATTTAGATTAGATGAACATTCATCAAAGAGCAAGGTAGAAACCAAATCACCAGAAAAATATAATAGATTGAAAAAAATAATTTTAACTTCAAACAAACTGTCTAAGAAAAAAAATAGTGAAATTATCTCCCTTCAAAAAGCATAATAATACAATTAATTATCGCTTATAAAATATTCTAACTACCACTTTTATACAATAAAATACAGTAATATATGTGATTAAGGTAGAAAATTTCACCTGAGATAAATCTTATTTTACAAACCAACCCATCTTATACAATAAAATTTAGTAAAAAAATTAAACTTACCGAGACTCTGTAATTTAAATGAAAATTTAATCATCTTAATATCACTATTCAGTTTAATTTCATAGGAAAAATATAACTTCTTTTAATTAATAAATACTAACAAAAAAATCCCCTGATAATACACTGTAAAACACTTATCTTTTCTATTTTCCAGTTTATCGCTTTACTGGCTTCACTACTTACTCTTTACCGCTCTTCCTCGGTCATATAATTATCTACATTCTTTCAGAGCCATTCATTTACCATTAGCTGCACCTTAAAACTCATCGAGAATGTATTTAACAAAGGCTAATTATCAGGGTGTTAATTATAGTTATTATTTATATTTTAGCTGGTTAGATATAGTCTTATCCTCCCCCACCAATAATAATATGTATTACTATTCCTTATTGAAATATTTCTCAACTAGAGCATATATAATTGCGATAGTTTCTATATCTGGGCTCCCATCATAGTTTGATTGACGGAAGTGCATTTGAAATGCTTTAACCAAGCTTTGATATCCATCATTTTCATTTGCTCCAGAAATATCATAACCATACTGGCTGAATTTCTTTAAAATCTGATCTTTCCCTGGGAAAGATTGCTCAAACTCTTCAATATATTTTTGTTTAGTCTCTTCGTCATACCATGCACCAACCCCTGCTTCATATAATTCTTTCCAGGGAAAAGCAGGGCCTGGATCACTTTTCCTACCCACAGCAATATCAGAATGCCCGATAATGTGAGTTGGAGTAATATCTGGATATCGTTGCAGTATATTAATTGCCAGCTCTTTAATTGCATTCACCTGATCCGGATGATATGGTGGGAAGGTCATGACACCGCAATCATCACTGGCTTCATTAACAACTTCAATACCAATAGCTGTATCATTCAAATTGTTTCGGCCTGACCAGCTACTAATTCCCGCATGCCAGGCTCTTTCAATTTCATCAACCAAATTAAATATACGTATTCCCTTGAACCCTGCTTCTTTATATGTTTGATCATCTGGGTTAGGTACTAAATAATGCACACTAACTGATTCTCCTGTTAATGCCTCAATAGATTTCTTGAAATTTAAGGCAGTATAATGTATCACTAAAAATCGAGGACGTCGGTTAAAACCTTTAATTGAACGGTACGAATTATAATCAATTTTATACATAGTTATGCTCCTTACATTTTTTTAGCTTATCTTATAGATTATATTGAGTAAATTATATTTATCTTTTATTTTCCAGAATTTCTATAAATAGCTATTTAAAATCTATAACATACTTATATTCAGTCAATATTCACTAAAATAGTGAAAATCACTTTTCTGATATATACAACAGGGGATTCAAGAGGTAATACAGCAGCAAAGGAATGAGTCCAAAGGTATATAGATAATTATATACTTGATACCAGATCAGGTAGGAAGAATCAATAAAAAAGCAAATTAAAATTATGAAAAAATTGATGTTCTGAGTGGGTAACCACTCAATTTTTTTCTTATTAGATCAGAAAGATAAAAGAATAAATAAGTGAACATATCAACTTATCCCTCTGATATGTTCACAATTAAAAACAGGCTTGATATTACAAAGCAGAAAGGAGCAATAATCCTGTCCGTTGGGTAATAATTGTCATCCAACGATGAATTACAGCTCAATTTCGATATCAGAAAGGGGATAGCAACTACAAGGTAAGATTTCACCATCATTAACGAATGCCAACGGCTTACAAGGATACCCTACCTTCCCTTTCACTAGTCTTACCCGACAGGAACCACAGTACCCCTCACGGCACTGATATTCAGTCTGAACTTTGCCTTGTTCTAACGCTTCCAACAAATTACTGTGTAAACTGGAAGAATAATAGAGAGATAATCCCTGCCCGGACGGCAGGGTAACTTTGTAATCAGCCATATCAGAGTTCGAAACCGCTGAGATCCTCAGTATTGACTTCCGAATCAATCTGACCGACCAAATAAGAGCTGACTTCGACTTCCTGTGGAGCCACCTGAACGTTATCAGAAACCAACCACGAATTAATCCAAGGAATTGGATTCGAGCGTGTTTCAAATGGCAACTTTAAGCCCACAGCCTGCATGCGAATATTGGTAATATATTCAACATACTGGCACAAAATATCTTTATTCAGACCAATCATGGAGCCATCTTTGAAAAGATAATCCGCCCACTCTTTCTCCTGCTCTGCCGCCTGCACAAACAAGTCATAACATTGCTGTTCACATTCTTGCGCAATTTCTGCCATTTCAGGATCATCCTGACCAGAACGCAGCAAGTTCAACATGTGCTGAGTACCTGTCAAATGCAAGGCTTCATCACGGGCGATTAATTTAATTATCTTCGCATTTCCTTCCATCAATTCACGTTCAGCAAAAGCAAATGAACATGCAAAGCTGACATAGAAACGAATGGCTTCCAATGCGTTAACACTCATCAAACACAAATAAAGCTGTTTTTTTAGCGCACGCAAACTAACTGTTACTTCTTGACCAGCAACGCTATACGTACCTTCACCTAACTGATGATAGTAGTTGGTCATTTCAATCAGATCGTCGTAATACTTCGAAATGTCTTTCGCACGCTTCAAGATCTGCTCATTTGCCACGATATCGTCAAATATCACCGCAGGATCATTAACAATGTTACGGATAATATGCGTATAGGAGCGCGAATGGATTGTCTCTGAAAACGACCATGTTTCAACCCACGTTTCTAATTCAGGAATTGAAATCAATGGTAGAAATGCTACATTCGGGCTACGCCCCTGAATAGAATCCAGTAATGTCTGGTATTTCAGGTTACTGATAAAAATATGCTTTTCATGATCTGGCAACCCATTGAAATCAATGCGGTCACGAGATACATCAACTTCTTCTGGGCGCCAGAAAAACGAGAGCTGTTTTTCGATCAGCTTTTCAAAAATAGGATACTTTTGCTGATCATAACGCGCTACGTTCACAGACTGGCCGAAAAACATCGGCTCCTGTAATTGATCATTTTTTACTTGTGAAAAAGTGGTATAGGACATAGTTTCCTCAAATCAAATTTTACACGCGCCGCCTTCACAATCGGTATCAGCAGATTCAACAACTTCTTCCAAATCATCCTGAACATCTTCCGCACCATCACGGGTGTTGTGGTAATACAGTGTCTTCACACCATATTTGTAGGCGAGCAGTAAATCTTTCAGCAATTGTTTCATCGGAACTTTGCCATTAGGGAAACGCGCCGGATCATAGTTAGTATTAGCAGAAATTGATTGATCAATAAATTTCTGCATGATCCCCACCAATTGCAGATAACCATCAATGCTAGGCATTTGCCACAGTAATTCGTAAGACCTTTTCAAGCGATTATATTCCGGTACAACCTGGCGCAAGATACCATCTTTTGATGCTTTAACACTCACGTAGCCTCGCGGTGGCTCAATACCATTGGTCGCATTGGAAATCTGCGAGGATGTTTCTGAAGGCATCAGTGCTGATAAAGTTGAGTTACGCAGACCGTATTGCAAAATATCGCTACGTAATGCTTCCCAATTCATATGCAACGGTTCGCTGGTTAATGCATCCAGTGATTTTTTATACGTATCGATCGGCAGGATACCCTGCGAATAAGTAGTTTCACTAAACCACGGACATGCTCCCTGCTCTTTAGCCAGCGTATTAGAAGCTTTCAGCAAATAGTACTGAATGGCTTCAAATGTTCTGTGAGTCAGGTTATTGGCACTACCGTCAGAATAACGAACACCGTTTTTCGCCAGATAGTAAGCAAAGTTAATTACACCAATGCCTAGTGTACGACGCCCCATTGAACCCTGCTTGGCAGCAACAATCGGATAGTCCTGATAATCCAGCAGAGAGTCCAGTGCACGGACAGCCAAATCTGCCAATCCTTCCAACTCATCCAGATTTTTAATAGCGCCAAGGTTGAAAGCAGACAACGTACACAGCGCAATTTCGCCGTTTTCATCGTTAATATCGTTCAATGGTTTGGTTGGCAGTGCAATTTCCAAACACAGGTTAGATTGACGAACAGGTGCAATAGCCGGATCAAATGGGCTATGTGTATTACAATGGTCAACATTTTGGATATAAATACGTCCAGTTGAAGCACGCTCCTGCATCATCAAAGAGAACAGATCTACTGCCTTGACGCGCTGTTTACGAATATTGTTGTCATTTTCATACAGAGTATACAGACGCTCAAATTCATCCTGATCAGCAAAGAAAGCATCATACAAGCCAGGTACATCAGACGGACTGAACAGAGAAATTTCCTGCCCTTTGATCAAACGCTCATACATGAGTTTGTTGATCTGCACACCATAATCCATATGGCGAACACGGTTACCTTCAACACCACGGTTGTTTTTCAGTACCAACAAGCTTTCTACTTCCAGATGCCACAGTGGATAGAACAACGTCGCAGCACCACCACGTACGCCCCCCTGAGAACAGGATTTCACTGCTGTCTGGAAATGCTTATAAAATGGAATACAGCCAGTATGGAAAGCTTCTCCACCACGGATTGGACTGCCCATTGCGCGAATACGACCAGCATTCACACCAATACCCGCACGTTGAGAAACATATTTGACAATCGCACTGGATGTTGCATTGATAGAATCAAGGCTATCGCCACATTCAATCAGAACACAGGAACTGAATTGGCGGGTTGGTGTACGGACCCCTGCCATGATTGGTGTTGGTAACGAAATTTTAAAAGTAGAAACCGCATCATAGAAACGGCGAATGTAACCCAGGCGCGTTTCTTTCGGATAAGTGGAAAACAGGCATGCCGCAACTAAAATGTATAGGAACTGAGCGCTTTCATAAATTTCGCCAGTTACACGGTTTTGTACCAGATATTTTCCTTCAAGCTGTTTAACCGCTGCATAGGAAAAATCCATATCACGCAGATGGTCAATAAAACTGTTCATTTGCTCGAATTCTTCTTTGGAGTAGTCTGCGAGCAAATGTTTGTCATATTTACCTAACTCAACCATACTTACAACATGGTCGTATAACGCAGGTGGCTCAAACTGACCGTAAGCCTTTTTGCGCAGGTTAAAAATGGCTAAACGAGCGGCCAGATACTGATAATCCGGAGCATCACTTGAAATCAGGTCTGCCGCGGCTTTGATCATGGTTTCATGAATATCAGATGTCTTAATGCCATCATAAAATTGAATCTGGGAACGCAGTTCTACTTGTGACACTGAGACATTTTTCAGACCTTCAGCAGCCCAGGTGACAACCCGGTGAATTTTATCAAGATCAATTTGTTCTTTATGTCCATCACGCTTGGTTACTAGCAGACTCTGGTTCATGAGGAAATACACCTTCTCTTTTCGTATTTCACCTATAATTGCCTTTCCTGATCGTTGATAGCACGAGGCCCTCAAGATGACTGAAAATCCGTTGGGAGCTAGTAGCAGTGAAACGTCCAGA
Source organism: Xenorhabdus sp. SGI246 (assembly GCF_040838225.1). NCBI lineage: Bacteria > Pseudomonadati > Pseudomonadota > Gammaproteobacteria > Enterobacterales > Morganellaceae > Xenorhabdus > Xenorhabdus sp. SGI246. The sequence goes on along the minus strand of NZ_JBFPEZ010000076.1, from coordinate 11,567 downwards.
AACACAATATATAGGGGGTGAATAAAACTGTAATAACAAGATAATGTTAATTTCGCGTTTTATCAAGTGCACAAGATCAGGAAGTTTTGTGGATAACTTGAGGATTAATTTTGCCGAAAAGCCGATAACCTGCGTAGTTACTTGATGTTACTTTCGCAAATCTATCGGCGAAAACCTCAAAATAAAATCTTAAAAATAAGATCTATTTGTTGCTTTATTAATCCCTTAATTGATTCTGTTAGGCTGATCGGGTATGAAGCATGTAGTTCACATCCACATTGTGTCCAAGGCGGAATTTATCTGTTAACGGATTGTAATGTAACCCGATAATATGTTGATCTTTCAGCGAGGTTTTATCCAGCCAGCCAATCAGCTCTGAAGGGCGAATAAATTTTTTCGCATCGTGCGTCCCTCTTGGCACCATATTTAAAATATACTCTGCACCGATGACAGCAATTAACCAAGCTTTTCGATTGCGGTTAATGGTTGAAAAAAAGACATGACCATCAGGTTTAACTAACTTGGCACACGCACGAACAACAGATTCTGGATCTGGTACATGCTCAAGCATTTCCATGCAGGTTACTACATCATAGGAATGTGGATGTTGCTCAGCATGGCTTTCTACCGTTTCCTGCACATATTTAACTGATATACCAGATTCCAACGCATGCAGCCGGGCAACTTGTAGTGGCTCAAACCCCATGTCCAAACCGGTCACATCCGCACCTTCACAAGCCATACTTTCCGATAGGATCCCACCACCGCATCCAACATCTAATACTTTCTTACCGAAAAGACCCTCTGCTCGTTGCAGAATGTAGTTCAAACGCAATGGATTAATGCGATGCAATGGTTTAAATTCGCCGTCAAGATCCCACCATCGAGAAGCAACGGCTTCAAATTTTTCGATTTCCTGTTGATCCACATTGGCGTGTGATTGAATGAGTGAATCGGGGGTTTTAGCGTTCATCAGCAATATCGCTCCTAGAGGCTGGTTCACAGAAAATGTAACAGTATTATGGGGATGTGTGATAAGAAACTATTATACACATCTTAATCCTGAAATACCCGCATCTGGTTTTTATAAAACTGTCAATTTGTGGTATAATTCTAAGCCTTTGAATTCGGAGTATGAGGGACAGTGGCTCCATGAGCGACATTGCCAGAGAAATCACCCCGGTCAATATCGAAGAAGAGCTGAAAAGCTCGTATCTGGATTATGCGATGTCCGTTATTGTTGGACGTGCACTGCCAGATGTTCGAGATGGACTGAAGCCAGTACATCGCCGTGTACTTTTTGCGATGAATGTATTGGGAAATGATTGGAATAAACCCTATAAAAAATCTGCCCGCGTTGTTGGGGATGTGATTGGTAAATACCATCCACATGGCGACACCGCTGTTTATGACACGATTGTACGTCTGGCACAGCCATTCTCCATGCGTTACATGCTGGTTGACGGCCAGGGAAACTTCGGGTCAGTTGATGGTGATTCTGCGGCTGCGATGCGTTATACCGAAGTACGTATGGCAAAAGTAGCCCATGAATTGCTGGCAGACTTAGAAAAAGAAACTGTTGATTTTGTGCCTAACTACGATGGTACAGAGCAAATTCCCGATGTAATGCCAACCCGTATTCCTAACTTACTTGTGAACGGTTCATCAGGGATAGCGGTCGGCATGGCGACTAATATTCCACCTCATAATATATCTGAGGTAATTGATGGCTGTCTGGCCTATATTGATGATGAAAACATCAGTATTGAAGGCCTGATGGAATATATCCCTGGGCCTGATTTCCCAACAGCGGCCATTATTAATGGACGGCGCGGTATTCAGGAAGCCTACCGTACTGGTCGCGGTAAAATTTATATCCGGGCTCGTGCAGAAATAGAGACTGATGAAAAAAATGGCCGTGAAACCATTATCGTCAGTGAAATCCCTTATCAAGTAAATAAAGCGCGCCTGATCGAAAAAATCGCTGAACTGGTGAAGGAAAAGCGTATTGAAGGGATCAGTGCATTACGTGACGAATCCGATAAAGATGGTATGCGTATCGTTATCGAAGTGAAACGCGATGCTGTTGGTGAGGTTGTCCTGAATAACTTGTATTCACTCACCCAATTGCAGGTTTCATTCGGTATCAATATGGTTGCTCTACATCAAGGACAACCTAAGCTACTTAACTTGAAAGATATTCTTTCTGCATTTGTCAGCCACCGCCGCGAAGTTGTCACTCGCAGAACAATTTTTGAATTGCGTAAAGCGCGCGACCGCGCTCATATCCTTGAGGCTCTGGCTATTGCACTGGCGAATATCGATCCTGTGATCGAACTGATCCGTCAGGCTCCAACGCCTGCTGAAGCTAAAGCAAGCCTCATTTCTCAAGCATGGGAATTAGGCAATGTCGCAGCAATGCTGGCGCAGGCTGGTGATAATGCTGCACGTCCTGAATGGTTGGAATCAGAATTTGGTATTCATAACGGTAAGTATTATCTGACCGAACAGCAGGCACAGGCCATTTTGGATCTGCGTTTACAGAAATTAACAGGCCTGGAGCATGAAAAACTGCTCGACGAATATCGTGAACTGTTGAAAGTCATTGCTGAACTATTGTTCATTCTGGAAAGCCCGGAACGTTTGCTGGAAGTCATTCGGGAAGAGTTACTTGCTATCAAAGAACAGTACAAAGATAAACGTCGTACTGAATTGACTGAGAATTCCGCAGATATCAATATCGAAGACCTGATCAATCAGGAAGATGTTGTGGTAACACTATCCCATCAGGGTTACGTGAAATACCAGCCATTGTCTGATTACGAAGCACAACGCCGTGGCGGTAAAGGTAAATCAGCAGCGCGTATCAAAGAAGAGGATTTTATTGAACGTCTGTTGGTCGCCAATACCCACGACACTATTCTTTGCTTCTCCAATAAAGGCAAAATGTACTGGCTGAAAGTTTATCAACTGCCAGAAACCAGCCGTGGTGCCCGTGGCCGACCTATAGTTAACCTGCTGCCATTGGAACAAGACGAACGTATTACGGCCATTCTGCCTGTTCGTGAATATGAAGAAGGATTAAACATATTCATGGCGACGGCAAGTGGAGTTGTCAAGAAGACTAAACTCAGCGAGTTCAGTCGTCCGCGTAGTGCCGGTATCATTGCCGTTAATCTGAATGAAGGAGATGAGCTGATCGGCGTTGACCTCACTGATGGCAGCAACGAAGTTATGCTATTCTCTGCACAGGGTAAAGTTGTCCGCTTCCTTGAAGAAGAGGAAGAGACACTGGAAGATGGTACGGTTCGGATGAAAGGCGTTCGTGCCATGGGGCGTACTGCAACCGGGGTCCGTGGTATCAAACTGGCGGAAGGAGATAAAGTTGTTTCCTTGATCATCCCTCGTGGAGAAGGTCAAATCCTGACAGTCACCGAAAATGGTTATGGAAAACGTACTGCCCAAAAAGAGTACCCAACGAAGTCTCGTGCAACCCAAGGCGTTATTTCCATCAAAGTCAGTGAACGTAACGGTAACGTGATTGGCGCAATTCAGGTTGAACCAACTGACCAAATCATGATGATTACTGATGCGGGAACACTGGTGCGTACTCGTGTTTCTGAAGTCAGTACTGTCGGACGTAATACTCAAGGGGTCATCTTGATCCGCACGGCAGATGATGAAAAAGTCGTGGGTTTGCAGCGGGTTGCTGAACCTGATGATGAAGAGGATGGCAATATAACAGCCTCTTCCATTGATGAAGGAAGTAATGAATCAGAAGGTCAGGAATAATATTCACCTTTTCCTGATTCATCCATAAAATTATACTCAATAAATTTCGGATTGCAGCCAATAAAGCTGCAAATCTGAAAAATCCACAAAGTATTAAAAAAGCAGGCATCAAAATGCCTGCTTTTTTGTGCCATTTTTTCAAAGAATGCCAGGTAAAAAATGCTGCTTTGTATTCCCTGCTACACTAGTATATGCTGTTAACAGTTATTATTAATCACGTTTTTTATCAGGCGACCTCTTGAGATATCTATCTTCATTCCGAACATCACTAAAGATATCCCGTTACCTTTTTCGGGTGCTTGGTGTTATGTTATGGGCATTAGGTGCCTTATTAACCAGTTTTTATCTGGCAAATCTTTTTAATAAAGCTAAATCAGACATCCGTCAAGAATATAATTCTGACTACGATATAATGTTCTCTTACATACGGGAAACGACTAATACCTTACACGACCTTCAATATATGGCAGAGAAATATTTATCAGAAGAGAATAAAAAAACTCTGACTATTAATCCACCATATAATAACTCACAATTTTTGTATACGCCTCTGAATATGAACTCAAATTGTGAACTACTACGTAATAAACCTTATAATTATTTACATGGGTTAAATGATCTGTTTTTTTTCTGGAAAAATAATGTTGTGATGCCACAGGGAGTAAATCAAATTTTTTTGGTAGACGTCCAAAGTATGTGCATGGTGAATTTTCCAATTCGTGGTGCGATAACAGAGCCTGATACACTAAAAAAGATGGTTTATGAAAATTACCGCCAGTTAGTATTCCTGCAACAACAGGGAAAAGAACAGAATATCTATTGGCTTGCGATGGGTACAACCCCAGACAGAGGTAGCTTTTATATTCTTTCCCCTATTTATAGCAATGGAAAAATGGTTGCAATGATAGGTGTCGAACAAGCTATCAAGCTGGAAAACTTTTTACAAAGACCTAATACAGATGCAACAATAACATTACTTAATCAGCATAATAAGCCTGTGTTATATTATCCTTTTAAAAATGATAATAAATCTTATCCCGTAAGTTACAATATGCAGATCCCTTACTTTGGCTATGATGAAGATTATAGTCACTTAGTGTTAAAGAGGCGTTTGGCTCCATCATCATTCAGTATTATTTATTCCTTGCCTCTAAAAAATATTTTTGATGAGTTCAAGTTAAAAATTATTAACAGCCTTGTCTTAAATACTATCTCTGCAATTCTGATCTTTTCTTTCATTTGGTTGTTCGAACGTAAAATGTTTTCTCCTGCTGAAAATAATGCTCTTCGCCTTGAAGAACACGAACAATTCAACCATAAAATCGTTGCCTCTGCTCCTGTTGGCATTAGTATTTTACGGATCAGTGATGGTGCTAATATCCTGAGTAATGAACTTGCGCATAACTATACTCGAATGCTGACGCTCGAAGATCAAAAACGTATCATTGATATCATTTGTGATAAAACCAGCAGCTATATTGATATTGTTACTAGTAATAATAATCATCTACAAATTAGCTTCGTACATTCGCGCTATCGCAATGAGGAAGTGGCAATCTGTGTTCTGGTTGATATCAGTACCCGGGCTAAGATGGAAAAATCACTCCAAGAAATGGCTTCAGCCGCAGAACAAGCCAACCAGGCAAAATCAATGTTTCTGGCAACCGTTAGCCATGAATTGAGAACACCACTATATGGCATCATTGGAAATCTGGAATTATTGCAATCTTATCCATTAGCATCAGAAGCTGCGCGCTTATTATCAACAATGAATAACTCCTCATCACTCTTGTTGAAAATCATTAGCGATATTCTCGATTTTTCTAAAATAGAATCTAACCAACTTAAAATTGATGTTAAAGAGTTTAGCTGTAAAGAGGTCGTATCGCATGTAATCTCAAACTATCTTCCTCTTATAACGAAAAAAAATCTGGGATTCTACTGTTACATCGATCCAGATGTTCCTGATTATATGAATAACGACCCGGTAAGATTACAACAAATTATTTCTAATCTACTAAATAATGCCATTAAGTTTACAGAAACTGGCTGTATTACCATATCCATTACAGTGAGACATGGTTATCTGTATATCAGTATTAAAGATACAGGATTAGGAATCGAACATAAATTACAAGAGCAATTGTTCGAACCATTTTTTCAGACCAGTGCCAATAAAGAGAATGCATCACAAGGTACAGGGCTAGGTTTAGCGATTTGTGAAAAACTAATTAATCTGATGGATGGTGATATTGAATTTGTATCCCAACAATACGTTGGTAGCATTTTTTCTATCCGGCTTCCTTTATATAATGCAAAATACGATAAGGAAAAATATCATGCTAACACATTTTCTCCAAACCATACTCAACAGAAAATTATATTGGCTGTTCGTAATGATTGTTTAGAAGAATACCTATATAATCTTCTGACAAGAGCACACTTTCAAATTACTACGTTTAATGAAAGTCAAATCGACGGTACTGAATTATTAATCAGTGACCAGCCTATTGAACTGGATCTTGTCGTTCGTGATTTTATTGAAATATCAGAGAGCCATATTGGTTCACCAGAAAAAATTCAAAGTAACTACTGGTTACATAACACTTACCAAATCAGTGATCTTGTTTATTTTATTGATGATTTATTATCCAATAATAATCATTCACTCCAACCCACCGTTTCGACAAACTCTATCAAAACAGATGATAGATTAAATTCAATTAAAGTCTTAGTTGTTGATGATCATCCCATCAATCGTCATTTATTGGTCGAACAATTAAATTCACTAGGATTCAAAACAGAAATGGCCAATGATGGTATTGATGCGATTGAACATCTGGAAAATAATACAACTGATATTATTCTGACAGATGTTAATATGCCAAATATGGATGGATATGAATTCACAAAATACTTAAGAAATAAAGGGTATAATAAACCAATTATTGGTGTCACAGCTAATGCAATGGCGGAAGAAAGACAACATTGTGTGGATGTCGGTATGGATTATTGTCTATTGAAACCTGTATCCCTAACAAAACTGAAGGATACATTAATAGAATATTTACCTGAAAGATACCAAGCTGTAGTTCATCAACAAGGAAAAGAGTCTCTAAATTCTATAACCAATTGGATTAGATAATAGTGCTTATTTTATAATATAAGATCGGTAATCTTAATCACCGATCTTACACTCAGAAAAGATAACTATTGGTTATTTAATCACATCATTATCAATAGTGACTGAAGATAAATAATTAAGTAATGCAATATCGTTATCAACTCCCAGTTTGATCATCGCTGATTTTTTCTGGCTACTAATGGTTTTTATACTGCGATTAAGCTTCTTAGCAATATCTGTAACGAGAAGGCCTTCAGCAAATAAACGCAGCACTTCACTCTCTTTCGGGGATAAACGTTTATCTCCATAACCGTTAGCATTAACTTTCTCCAACAATTTGGAAACACTTTCAGGTGTAAATTTCTTCCCTTTTTGCAGTGCAGTAAGTGCCTTAGGTAAATCTGTTGGTGCTCCCTGCTTTAACACAATCCCCTCAATATCAAGTTCAAGTACTGCACTTAAAATAGCCGGATTATTATTCATCGTAAGAACGATGATAGCCAGTGTCGGATAATGGCGTTTAATATATTTTATCAGGGTGATGCCATCACCATATTTGTCGCCGGGCATTGACAAATCCGTTATGAGAACATCTGCTTCTATATGTGGCAAACTATTAATCAGTGTAGTCGAATTTTCAAACTCACCGACAACATTAATCCACTCAATTTGTTCAAGTGACTTGCGGATGCCAAATAAAACAATGGGATGGTCATCAGCAATAATGACATTAAGGTTATTCATATTATTGGTTACCTTGGCTGCAACAGCTTTGTGACAAAGGAATCAATACGGCTGATGCTACTTTTGATTTCTACTTCATTATTGTCTGCTATGTGTTGTTCCAACGCCTCACAGGATGATTTGAGCAATTTAAAGTCTAACATAGCAAACGCACCCTTAAGGCGGTGTACCGTTTGCGAAAGTGATATCAAGTCATATTGTTCCATATCAGTATACAGTTTAGTAATATCCATCGGTACTGTCTCTACAAATAATTTCCTATAATTACTGCCTACTAACTGTGTTTGATAACTTTTGAGGGTATTACAAATATTACTATCGACATTCTCAACAAGATCACATTCTTGTTCCGGACTCCCGTAAACCTCTTCGGATTCAACTAAACTGAAATCTTCTTCAATCAGTAACGATATCGCATTGATAACAGCACCCGCAAAATTGTAATTACACTGAACCAAACTAGGTCTCATCTTCTTAAACCCTATCAAATTACCTACTAATAATATAGTTGGCTTTTCTACTTTGTACTGTTTGTCAGTAAGAATGATATCGTATTCTTCCGTAACACTCTCTATACTCTTGTCAGAATATATTGCACCATAATTATCAAGATGATTATGGATTATTTTTTTAATTTCGGGATTGCTGATATCGATTAGTGCTATAACACCTTCCAATAGCTGAGGGGTTTCAGCATGTTCACCGTATTGAGGAAGAGGTAAACTAACAATATAATGTGTCCCTAATCCCTGCTTACTTTTAATTTCAAAACTCCCACCCATTTTTTGGCACAATTGGTTACATAAATAAAAAACTAATCCAGAGTTTGTATAATATTTATCTTCTGCCAATTTATTCAAGAAAGGATAATTTAAATTGTCAAGTTCTTTATTACTAAGACCCGAACCACTGTCAATTAACTCAATTTGTATATGATTATCGTACTTACCAGAACTATTGACAATAAGAGATATTTTACCATAACTGGTTGTCGTGATAGCATAATTTAATAATAGCAAAACTATTTTATTTAATGCTATTCCGTCGCCAGAAAACACTGACTCATGAGAAATATTAAAATGATAATAAATCCTCAAACCTTTAGAGTTTAGTGTTGGCAGCGATAATTTCAATATATTCTCCAATTGTGAAGATAAAGAAAATACTTCATTAGTGGGTTGCCAGTCACCAGATTCTAACTCACTGAGCAAAGAAATATTTTCAATCCACTCTGTGATGAATTCTGATTTAAGCAGTAACTTATCCAGTAAGCCATACTTATTTTCATCTTGTGATATATTTTTCAATTGAATAGCTATATCACTCAACTCTTGAATCGGCTTTTTTATTTCAGAATTAATATTCTGCAACATTGAACGTCTGGCGTACACATTTTTATCATATTCTCGCTGAGCAAGTTGTAACCGCTTATTGAACATTACTTCTTGATCTCTATCCTGCAATAAGAATAGATAAGTTTCTGGCAATAAATGACTGCTATACATTTTTACTTCGTAAACCGCATCTTCAATAGATGTCTGAATGACGCCATTATGTTGTTCTGCCATGACTTTAACTTTGTCCAAGTCAAGATAAGGCATCAGTTTCTCTGCAATCTTATTACTACTGATCAACCGATTTGACATAAAATCGTAAACTAATAATCCAATAGGAATATTAGAAATAATATCATTCCCCAGAGAATCTTTGATTTTTAGCTCTTGATCCATTGATGCATTAGGCGTGATATATCGACGACGGATATAAAGTAATCCACTGAATGAAAATAGTAAGAAAATCAATATCGAGAGTAATAACCAAATATTTCTGATCAAGAAATCCACAATAAGTGCTTTTAGAGGAACCTGATATACCAATTTATACTGCATAATATTAAGTGGTTGAGAAAATTCCAGCCAAAAACCGGTTAACGAAACATCAACTTTATCCGTCTTCTCAATCTCATATTCGTTATTCGGATACAACCGAAAATTTGCTGGCAACATATCAACCGACAAAAGATTATTAATAGGTAAATCAAAGGCAATAACCGTAGTTAATTGTCCTGGTGAATTGAACACAGCTTTATAAGTATAGTAATAAACATTCTCACCACGTAATACGTGAATGGAAGAAATACTTTCCTTTTCATCCAATGTTATTGATTGTGCCAACATTTCAGAACGCTTAATGTCAGAAGTTAAAGTCAGATAACTTTCTTTGAACCTGATTTCCGGTTTTAAAATAGGATGTGTAGTCACCAATAGTAAGTTGTTATCCTTCCCATTGAGATAATACATGGATTCATATTCATTACGTGATCCCCAGAGAATTTCAAGATAGTTAGATAACCTCTGAGCCAGTTGAACACTTGAATCGTTGTAGCGACCAAAAACAATTGCATCGATATTTTTGTTATGACTTTCCAGCCAATAAATATTGGGGCGCAATTCTAACGGTGAAGCAACCTCCTGTGAGGAGGATGGCTGATTATTAGACTGTTCGAAGATACGACCAGCATGATAACGATAATCTTCGATCTGCAATCGCATCTTGGCCGTTACACTACTGATAGCATATTTTTTCTCCGTCAGCCAACTATCAAAATAGTTATACCCGAATAAAAATAGAGAAGTAAAAAGCAAAATAATAAACAGCGCGTAAAAACGGGGAATGACAGATGGCTTAATAGATGCTTGTTTATACATTCTTTGGATGGCTGCCTTTAATGTGGATATAATTGTGGTTAATCTTAAATCAATTCGAAGTTAACTAATTTATTGAACTGTGATAATACTAGCAGGTTAGCGGATAAAAAGGCCATTAGCGTTCGAAGATTGAGCAAGCAGTAAAAAAATCATAATTTTTTCTTTTTAAGGGCTAGACACATACCAGAGATATAGGCATAATCTCGCGCCATGGAAGGATGGCCGAGCGGTCGAAGGCAGCGGTCTTGAAAACCGCCGATGGGAAACCATCCTAGAGTTCGAATCTCTATCCTTCCGCCAAATTTCGCCGGCTTAGCTCAGTTGGTAGAGCAACTGACTTGTAATCAGTAGGTCACCAGTTCGACTCCGGTAGCCGGCACCATATAAAACAATGAGTTACTCAGTATTCCCCACCACTGAGAGATGTGAGTGGGACATATTTGGGACCTCATCGTAAAATAGAGCATCAATTTGTTTTGCATGCTCCGTCAAGTGGGAAGGTGCTAGATGCGCATATCGACGCACCATCTCAATTGACTCCCAACCGCCCATTTCCTGTAACACCGATAACGGCGTTCCCTTTTGAATTAACCAACTCGCCCAGGTGTGACGCAAATCATGAAAGCGAAAATTGTCTATCCCTGCCCTTTTCAATGCCGTTCTGAATGATGTGTTAGAATCCACTCGCATTTTTCTCACTGTTGGTGTCATGGTTCCATCCGATCTGTTCTTTGCCTTAGTGTGAACAAACACATACTTATGGTGATTCCCTATCTGCTGCCTAAGAGTTCGACAAGCCGTTTCGTTCAGCGCAACACCTAATGCTTTCCCTGATTTGGTTTGATCTGGATGTATCCAGGCAACTTTTCTTTGCATGTCTATCTGCGACCATTCAAGATTAACAATATTTGACCGACGCAAACCGGTAGCCAAAGCAAAAGTAACGACAGACTTTAAAGGCTCACTGCATTCATCAATCAAACGTTTTGCTTCATGTGGCTCAAGCCAGCGAATTCTGTTATTCTTTGGTTTTGGAACTTTGATATTTGGCGCTTTATCTAGATATTTCCAATCACGTTCCGCCGAACGCAATAGAGATTTGATAAATGCCAGATTGCTGCCTTTGTTGCCCTTCTAAGTGTCAAGTGGTTATTTGCCTGCTGTTGATCTGCCGATTTTGGTCATGAATCCAATAGTTA
>NZ_JBFPEZ010000075.1:0-24229 GCF_040838225.1 Xenorhabdus sp. SGI246 | reverse complement strand
ATTTGAACACCGAATTAATAACCACTTGATGACTGAAAAAAATCGGATGAATGGTTATTGGTTAACCGGTGATTTAGTTTACCGTACACGCGACGGTTTTTTTTACCACGTTGATCGTACATCAGATTGGATTAACACTCCTGATGGTCCACTTTATAGTACTCAATGCGAAGAATGGCTGTTGAAAAACATTGATAGTATTTTTGATATCAGCATCGTCTCAATTTCTATGCCTGATAGCACTCAACAGATAACCGCTATCGTCGAATTAAAAGCAGAATACAGAATATCCCCAACCACGCTACTACGGGAAATTAATTATTATAACCGAAAAAAACAATGGCCATTAATAGATAATATTGTGTATGAATCTGCCAATAAATACCTGGGCGTAACAGGAAAAAAACTCAAGAGAAAAATTAGAGACTGTATTCCTGAGAATGATTTAATCATAACTAAAGAAGGAAATTAAGATGAATAAAACATGTTTAATTACAGGAGCTAATAAAGGTATTGGGTTTAAAATAGCAGAAAAATTAGGTGAGCGAGGCCACCGGGTCATACTTTCAGGTCGTAATATATCAGCTCTTGAAAAAAGCGTTTTACAATTAACCCAACTGGGAATTACTGCCGAGCTATTACATTTGGATGTTACGGACCAAGAATCTATAAAATCTGCTGCAAATTTAATGCTTAGTAATAATACAACTATTGATGTGCTTATCAATAATGCAGGAATCTTTTTGGATTCAATTCAAAAACCCAGCGAAACATCTCTGGATAGTATTCATAACACTCTAGAGGTCAATTTGATCGGTCCCTGGCTTGTCACTCAGGCATTTTTACCTTTACTCCAACGCTCAAAAGAAGCCAGGCTGATTTTTATATCTACTGATCTGGCTGCCTTATCTCAAGCCGCTAATCCCCATTCAAAATACAACAAGGTTGAAGGTCCGGCCTATCGCACCTCTAAAGCAGCCTTAAACATGCTTGCTTTACAATGGGCCAAAGAGCTGCGCGATTCGAATATCTCTGTCAGTGTATGTAGCCCAGGTTGGTGCAGAACCACTCTAGACAGTCAAATTGATTCACGACAAGCCCCTAATTCTGCTGCTGACGGTGCTGATACTGCTGTTTGGCTCGCTTTAGATAAAGACAGAACACAACATGGGCATTTCTATGCATCTCGTCAACCTATCAATTGGTAACTTTATAAAATAAACAATATTGAGGATAATATCATGACAAAAAAAGAAAATATTAATATCTCTGATCACCAAGCTGAAACAACTCTTTATATAGATACATTAATTTACCAGGGAAGGGAGGCTCAAAAAGAGATTGAAAAATGCTCAGATGAAGAGATTGATAATGTTCTGCACGATTTAGCTAAAATCTTTTCCTCCCGCTGCCGTCAATGGGCCGAAAAAGAGCTTGCTGTAACACATATCGGCAATGCTGATGATAAAGAACACAAATTAGCATTAGTCGTTAATCAAGTATTTAAAGGATTATATGGCACCAAAACCTACGGTCGCCTTGATGGCAGCCAAAGACTCATTGAATATGCCAGTTCGGTAGGATTGATATTTGCTGTTGTTCCATTAACCAATCCAATTCCAAATTCACTTTTCAAAATCATGCTTTCTCTCAAAACTCGCAATGCTATCATTTTCAGCTATCCCTCCAAAACAGATAAATTAGCCAGTGAATTTATTCAGTTAGTACAACAGACTATTGTTTCCCATGGTTTGCCGATTTCATTGATTCAGGTTTGTACACCGCCAAGTCACGATAAAACTCATATGTTAATGCAGCACCCTGGTGTAGATATGATCCTTGCTACAGGGGGGAAAACAATAGTCCATGCAGCTTACAGTTCAGGTAAGCCAGCATTTGGTGTGGGGCCTGGCAATGTCCCGGTTTATATTGGGCGATCCGCTAATATCAAAAAAGCTGCTGCCAATATTGTTAAGGGAAAAATGTATGATAATGGTATTGTTTGTGGCTCAGAAAGTAATCTTATAACACATCCTGCCTGTAGAAATGACCTGATCATAGCTTTAGAGGCAGATGGTGCAGCTATCTTGACAGCCAGTGAAATTGAACAAGCTATCCAAATGTTATTTAACCAAGAGACCCAATATCTGAATCGGGAAAATATTGGCCTTAATGCCGCATCATTGGCAGAAAAAGCTCATATATCGCGCAATTATCCAATTAAATTGCTTGTTATACCCGCTGAATTAGGGAGATATGATTTTCTCAGCAATGAAAAAATGGCACCAATATTAACGTTATATACTGCCAATGAAGAAAATGGTATTGACCTCTCTTATTCGTTAATTTGTAAAGAAGGCGCTGGTCATACAGCCGTAATACATAGTGAAGATCCCGATGAAATTCATCAATTCTCGCTCGTTATGCCTGCCGGGAGGATTTTGGTGAATACTGCGGCAACACATGGCATGCTTGGAGAAACAACTGAGCTCCCTATATCATTTATGCAAGGTAGCGGAACTTTTGGCAGCACCCATACGACTGATCCGATCATCTGGAAACACTTAGTCAACATTAAACGTGTTGCGTATGGCTTACAATGATGTATCTGAATCTTTCAAATTTAAATAATTTGGGAAGAAAATAAATGAAAATACAATGTATTGGTGCAGGCCCTGCCGGATTAGTGTTTGCCATTCTTACAAAAATGCATAATCACCATCATGAAATTGTTATATATGAACGTCACCTACCAAACGTTACAACCGGGTGGGGGCTTACACTTTCTGAATCAATTTTACAACAATTAGCCAAAATTGATCCTATTATTGTTGAACAACTCAGGTCTCATGTTTTAACGTTAAATTATATTGATATTCACATTAGAGGAAAGATAATCCGCTCATCTAGGCAACAACTTCTTGCGATCAGTCGATTAAATATGGTCAATATTCTGAGAAAAAGAGCACAGGATATTGGTATCAAAATACATTATAATATTTCATTAAAATATGAAGATCTTATTAAGCTCTCCGCTGATCTGACGGTTATAAGTGACGGTTCCAACAGTAAAATAAGAAATCAATTAGAAAATAAATTTAATACAGTACTTCATGAAGGAAATAATTTATATTTATGGTTAGGAACTTCACAACTCTTTAATAATACCTTTAATTTTATTTTCGAACAAACAGAAACAGGTTGGTTTTGGGCACATTGTTTCAAGTTTGAGAAAAATTGTTCTACGTTTATTGTTGAATGTTCATATGAAACCTGGGTAAAAACAGGATTTTTATATATGGATAAAAAGCAAACAATAGATTTTTTGGAAAAAACTTTTTACCGACATTTACATGGCCATCCATTAAAATTCAATGATATATTTAGAAAAAAAATCTATTGGCGTCGTTTTGTTTCTCCCGTAAGCAAAATTTGGTATCACGATAAGAAAGTTTTGCTAGGAAATGTTGCTCATTCTACACATTTTTCTATCGGCTCAGGAACAAAGTTAGCAATAGGAGATGCAATTGCACTAGCGGAAAATTTAAGATCATGCAATAGATTAGATCTGACCAACCTTGCACATTACCAACAGCGCCGGCAAAATGAATCATTAAATTTACATATAGCAGCAAAAAACTCTCAATCTTGGTTTGAAAATGTTGAGTCATTAATTTCAAATGACTTTTTACAATTTTCTATCTCTTTACTTTTAAGAAGTGGTCGAATTTCACAAGATGATCTTTCTATAAATCTGTTACAATAATATATAAAGAGAATGTATTTTATATTTTCATTTTATAAAATAGTAAACAGAGGTTATAATGAATTACGCAAAAATATCCCCTAATATAATAAACCCATTGTATAAAAGTTATGATGAAATACAGAAAACTGAATTAGATCACTCGCTTATTCTTTTAGTTGAAATGCGAACCTCACAAATTAACGGTTGTGCTTACTGTTGTAGGCTCCATGCAGAAATGGGGCGTAAGCTAGGTATAAAAGAGGAAAAGTTCGATAAGTTACCAGGCTGGTTTAATTCCAATATCTATAGTCCAAAAGAAATATTGGCATTAGAATGGTGTGAAGCGCTAACAACAAGCATTAAGAAAAAAAATCTTGACCCTATCAGAAAACGTTTAGAAGAGGTTTTTTCAGAAAAAGAAATTGTTGATCTGACTGCTGCTATATCAGTCATGAATGCCTTGAATAGAATAGCAGTAAGCATTGGAGATAATGGGTAGTAAATTTCCATTATTTGCAACTTAGTTGATGTGTTAAATAATATATTCTATGAATATTATTTTCATAAGACATGATAGTTTCAAGACTAAAGGAAATCCTATGTTAAGTGGAAATCAATTAAGATATGCAATGTTAATCGCACGTTACTCACTTTCTATTGCATTTCTAGTCGCAGTTGCTGACAGACTGGGTTTTCATGGTGGATATGGTGAAGAGCAAATTACATGGGGTAACTTCACGGTATTCCTTGACGTTGTTAAACGTTTAAACCCTTGGGCACCTGATTTTATGATACCCATTTTGGGCTGGGGAGTTACTCTTCTGGAAATCATTTTACCAATATGCCTAATGGTAGGCTTTAAAATCAAAGAAAGTGCACTAATAAGTGCAATCCTGTTATTAATTTTTGCCATCGCAATGGCAACAACCGGCTTATTAAAAAGTGTGTTTGACTATAGTGTTTTATCTGCGTTTTCTTGTGCCCTTCTACTCTATTTTTTTGAAAAATTAAAAATGGGTGAAGATAAAATTATCTAAATTAATAGATCAAATAGTGATAATAACCAAATGGTACTGCATTGTGTAATACAGTACCAAAATTACTTTAATTATATTTAGATTCGGTGAGATTACATAATAAGTACAACATTGTTAATCTGGTAGTAAACGTGCTTGTATTTCCTTAATAATTCATTTGGTGTTTTAGCATGCTGTGTTTTTCTGGCGTAATCATTTAAGCGGTTTACAATAAAATTTATTTTCTGATCAGTTAATTCATTAAAATCAGTTCTCTTTGGAAAATATTGCCTGATTTATTTTGATTTCTCTTCATCTCCCGACTGATGGCAGGTGTGAATTTCGATTGAGTGACGCGGAAATAAAAAGATGTGAACAACCTGCTTTTTTTAAACTGGGAAAATGGTATCTTTCTGTTTCAGTCAGTTGTGTATAAGACATAGTGTATAGGACATAGTGTATTTCCCTGTGGTAGAAAAGATGCCTGTTATAGCAACTAACCGCTCTTTTGAAAAATAGCACTTATTAGTTTGTCAAATCTGCCAGGTATAACTTTATGACTACTAAACAAAGAGAAAAAAATATATCTAATGCCAAGTATTTTATGCACGAAGTTTGGGTTCTAAAAAATCCCACAGATAAATCAATAAAAATGATGGATAATGATACAATTATTGAAAGCCCTACCGGAACTTCAGTTGGCATTGATTCTTTTATAACACTATTGAAAATTTGGTACAGGGCTTTTCCTTATTTAGTATACAGAGAAAACAATATCAGCGCTCACAATAGAGATATTATTATTGATTGGGAAATTGAAGGAGAACATCTTGGTGAGTTTTATTCAATTTCTGCAACCGGAAAAAAGGTTAATTATCGGGGAACAACAAAAATTGTTTTCACTGATGGGAAAATTATCCATTATCACACAAAGACTGATATAAAAAATATTATTTTACAATTGACAAATTCATCATATTCTCCAGTTTTTGATATAAAAAATATTGAGGTATATAATTTAATCAATCAAATATTAGGACATCAATTGTCTTATCGGCAAATAGAGTGCCTTGCCCTTTCTACGTTAAATACGTCTATCAAAGATATTGCAAGGTTATTATCTATAGAAAACAGTACTGTACAGACTCACTTAAAAAGAGCATTCGAAGTCATTGGTATTAGTAATAAAAAAATGCTTATGGAGTTCATTATTGAGTGTCATGCGATTGAAATTATGGTTAGAGTTGGATTGTTTATAATAATTCGCATAAGAAGGAATAAATATTTTAAATATTAAACTACCCAATAATAATTTAATCTGAACTAAGCAATTGTGACAGACATTTGATAAAAATATGATCTCCAACCACCGTTAATGTTTCACGTCGGTCATGATTCGAACCAGGGAAAACGGGGCTAATTTATACTGCTGAAAAGCCCATCGTAAGAACTTTCAGCATATAGTCATTATCCCAGGTGACTTTCTGACGCTTGATTTTCAGGTTATGTATCCATAGAAATGCATGACCGAATTATTGGGTATTATCTGAACATTCATCACTATCAATAAGTTGGAATCATGACCCCAAATTACAATCTGTTTTTTGTTCTGATGAAAGTAAGTAATAAATTATTTTGATTAACCTGTTATTTGAAATAAATCTTTTATTAGACAGATAATTTAGATAGATAATAATAGTGAAATGCAGGTTGATATTTGCCTGTATGATAAAAATGGTTAAAAAAAGTAGCGCGTTATGATTTGTATCTGTATATTTATACAGTTTCTTGTCGTGGAGAGATCAGATGCGCAAGATTATTCATATTGATATGGACTGCTTTTTTGCTGCTATTGAAATGCGGGATAACCCATCACTTCGCGATATTCCTATTGCTGTTGGTGGCAGTGCTGACAGGCGAGGTGTTATCAGTACAGCGAATTATCCTGCCCGCAGTTTCGGCGTACACAGTGCTATGTCTACCTCAATGGCTTTGAAACTTTGTCCTCAATTGAAAGTGATTTCAGGACGTATGGCGTTTTATAAAGAAGTTTCTCAACATATCCGCCAGATTTTTTCCCGTTATACCGAATTGATTGAACCGCTGTCTCTGGATGAGGCTTATCTGGATGTAACGGATTGCCAATATTGTTATGGCTCCGCTACGTTAATTGCTAAAGAGATTCGTCAGGTCATTTTTGAGGAGTTGCAACTAACTGCTTCAGCAGGTGTTGCACCCGTTAAATTTCTGGCCAAAATTGCATCAGATATCAATAAACCCAATGGTCAGTATGTGATTGCTCCTGAACAAGTTGAAGAGTTTGTGAAATCTTTACCATTGCACAAAATTCCCGGCGTGGGAAAAGTAACGGCTAATCGATTATCGGGGATGGGTTTGGAAAGCTGTGTGGATGTGCAACGCTATGACAAGTTAGAGTTAATAAAAAAATTAGGGAAATTTGGCTTAGCGCTTTGGCAGCGTTGTCATGGTATTGATGAGCGCTTAATCAAGCCTGAGCGCTTACGTAAATCTGTTGGTGTAGAAAAAACACTGGCGCAGGATATTCATGATTGGCGTGAATGTGCCGAATTGATTGAACAACTTTACCCTGAACTGGAAAAGCGGTTGGGAAAGGTTAAGCCTGATCTCCGTATTGCTCGTCAGGGTATTAAATTAAAATTTGATGATTTTCAACTGACGACACAGGAACATGTTCATCCTCTATTAGATAAACAAGATCTGCTTAGGATTGCCAGACAGGCTTGGGACACTCGCAGAGAAGGCCGGGGTGTTCGGTTAGTTGGTCTGCATGTGACATTACAGAATCCACAACTGGAACGGCAGTTATTGTTGGAATGGTAATGCTGCCTGTTATGGGGGAAAGCGAGTAAGAAAGAATATTCCCCTGCTTGTGAGCAGGGGAATGCCGACATTACTCTTTCACCGGAATTGATTTCAGAATAGCAGTCAGCAATTGCCAATACTGACCAACACTCTTAATGTGAACCCTTTCATCAGGTGAATGTGCGCCACGAATGGTTGGGCCAATGGAGACCATATCCATATCTGGATACGGTTTTTTAAACAACCCACATTCCAGACCTGCGTGGATCACCATAATATTCGGCATGTTGTCGAATAATTGGTGATAAGTTTCGCGGACTAAATGCATAACCGGAGAATTGGCATCCGGCTGCCAGCCAGGATAACCACCACTTGCTGTTGTTTCTGCGCCAGCCAGTTTTGCCAGAGAATTCAGCATTTCGGTAACATAGTCTTTACCACTTTCAATTAATGAACGGATCAGACAGATAATTTCCACTCTGTCTGTTTCCATATTAACAACGCCTACATTCAGGGATGTTTCTACAACACCTTTAGCGACATCGCTCATACGGATAACACCGTTAGGCATGGTGTTTAACATACAGATAAAACGAGACTGGCAGTCTGCTGTCAATGCTGGTGATGAAGTTTCAATTTCGTCCAATAAGAGAGTCAAATTCGTATCAGCAACCGCATATTCATTTTTCAATATTTCTAAATAATCATCTTTTAATTGATGTAGCTTTTGGTGCTGCTCTGTTGGCACGGCAATGATAGTAGAACCTTCACGAGGAATAGCATTGCGCAGTGTCCCTCCTTGAAAGTGAATCAATTTCAGGCCAAGTTCTTCTGTATGTGTAGCAAGGAAACGAGCCAATAATTTGTTAGCGTTACCTAATCCTAAGTGGATATCACCACCAGAATGGCCGCCTTTCAAGCCTTTCAGTGTTAGTTGCAGAGTTTGATAGTTTGCTGGCAGAGATTCGCGGGAGAGTGTTATCGTTGAGACAAAATCAATACCCCCCGCACACCCCATATAGATTTCACCTTCTTCTTCTGAATCAGTATTTATCAGAATATCAGCTTGCAACCAGCCGGGTTGAAGGCCGAATGCACCATCCATACCTGCTTCTTCAGTCATGGTCAGTAAAACTTCCAGCGGGCCGTGTTTGACAGATTCATCTGCCAGTACTGCCAAGGCGGAAGCCATACCAATACCATTATCTGCCCCTAATGTTGTACCTTCAGCCGTTATCCAGTCACCATCAATGTAAGGACGGATAGGATCTTTCGTAAAATCGTGTTGTGTATCATTATTTTTTTGAGGAACCATATCAAGATGAGCTTGAAGCACAACCGCCTTGCGGTTTTCCATGCCTTTTGTGGCCGGTTTTCTGATCAGGATATTACCGACTTTATCGCGCTCAACATGGAAATTTCTGTTTTTGGCCCATTCAATGATGTAAGAGGCCAGTTCTTCTTCATGATAGGATGGGTGTGGAATGGAGCAAATTTTAGCAAAAATATCCCATAATGGCTGAGGGGATAGTGTTGATAATTCGGACACGTCAGATCTCCTGTAACTGCATCTTGATGGAATGGGAAATATATAATGTTTGACATCTAGGGGCTTTTATCATCTTGAGCTGCCCCAGTGTCTATGCTCTTTTCTGAGAATACCATTTTCTTGTGAATAATGCGCAATCAGGATATTCCTTGTTTTTGCTGGTTTTTACTTGCCTAACTCACTATAATCTCGCGCAACCTTTATTCCGCAATAATCAAACTCTTTTCTGAGATTTTCTTAGTTTCCAGGATCAAATTTTATGAGCGAAAAATATGTCGTAACGTGGGATATGTTGCAAATACATGCCCGTAAACTGGCACAACGTTTACTTCCCGCAGAGCAATGGAAAGGTATTATTGCTGTAAGTCGTGGCGGGCTTGTACCCGGAGCATTATTGGCTCGTGAACTGGGGATCCGTCATGTGGATACAGTTTGTATTTCCAGCTATGATCATGATAATCAACGTGAGTTAAAGGTATTGAAAAAAGCTGAAGGGGATGGAGAAGGCTTTATTATCGTTGATGATTTGGTTGATACCGGAAGCACTGCTCAAGCAATCCGTGAGATGTATCCAAAAGCGCACTTTGTGACGATTTTTGCCAAACCTGCTGGCCGCCCATTAGTGGATGATTATGTGGTTGATATTCCTCAAAACACATGGATTGAACAGCCGTGGGATATGGGCGTAATGTTTATCCCACCTATCTGTGAATAATAATTATACTATACCTCTTATCTTGCAAGTTGTTCTTTAATTGGTTGCGCTATTCTTCATAGCTACCCCAGTCATATAGTTACCTGTGCGTCTGGGGATTTTTCTCTTGCTACTGCAATGCAACTCGAAATCTATTGGGTATTTTTGTGATAAGCAGTAATAAATTTCTTTTGCCATGACTAAACATAACCTTTCAGAATCGCTGTTTAAACCTCAGGTTAAACAGCGGGAAACTTCTACATTGGTAAAATACGTTTGTCCACAAGTGATTGATGCCAGTAATAAAGTATTCAGTGGAGAGCGCCGGGAACGCTGGTATCGCATGATTAACTGGCTTGCTTGGATCTGGAGGGGGATCAATCCGCTGGAAATTCAAGATGTTCTCAGCAGGATTGCGGTGACAGATGCTGAACGCAGTCATGACCATTTATTGGACACAGTGGTTGGCTATCGTAAAGGGAATTGGGCCTTTGAATGGTCACAACAGGCCATGTTCTGGCAGCAGAAAGCACAGCATGCTGAACAGGGATCTGAAGCCAGTGAGTGTTGGTTAAAAGCTTCAATGTTATACAGCATTGCTGCGTATCCCCATCTGCGTGGTGACGAATTAGCAGATCAGGCTGTTGCCATGGCTAATAAAGCTTATGAAAATGCAGCACATTTCTCTGATTATCAGTTGAAAAAACTGAAATTTCAGGTAGAAGAAGGTAAAACCGTTACTGGTTTACTGCATATTCCTCCAGATGTTCAGGAACCGTGTCCGACAATACTTGTTTGTGCCAGCCTTGATAGCCTGCAAAGTGATTGCTGGCGATTGTTTCGGGAACATTTCTCACCGCTAGGTTTTGCAATGCTGACAGTGGATATGCCCTCTGTAGGCTATTCAGCCAAGTTTACATTGACACAGGATACCTGCGCTCTTCATCAACAAATATTGCAACAATTAAAAACTGTTCCGTGGATTGACCATACAAGAGTGGGCATTTTTGGTTTTCGTTTTGGTGCCAATATTGCTGTTCGTCTCGCGTATCTGGAGCCTCATCTTATTAAGGGAGTGGCTGTGGTCAGCCCGGTTGTTCATGAACTGTTGCATGATGAAAAGTTGCAGCAGAAAATTCCGTCAATGTACAAAGATGTACTTGCAAGTCGTCTGGGCGTTTACCATGTTGATGAAGCTGCTCTGCGTTTAGAGCTGAGCTGTTATTCTTTGAAAAATCAAGGATTACTGGGGCGTCGCTGTTCTGTGCCAATGTTTTCAGTATATTGGAAAGATGATATTTTCAGTCCAAGAGAAGACTCAAAACTTATTGCTAGATCATCAATGGATGGTTCTTTATTGGCAATTCCGTCAACGCCTGTCTACAGTGGTTTCAGTAAAGCATTACACGAATCAAGTGTATGGTTGAAAGATAAAGTTGACTAAACTTAAATTTAATAGTTGAAATTTTTTAATCATTTGATACAAATGTGCTTCTGTTTATAAAGGAGGCCTTTGTATGACTGTACCCGCAAGTTATTCCAGAAATAAGTTATTAAAGAGTTTTTCTGCATTAGGACCCTACTTACGCGAACTAAAATGCCAAAATGATTACTTCTTTTTTGATTGTCTGGCTGTCTGCGTGAGTGCAAAAGCAGTACCAGAAAAACGAGAGTTTTGGGGATGGTGGTTAGAATTGGAATTACAGGAAAAAGGGTTTGTCTATAACTATCGGATAGGTCTATTTGATAAACATGGTGAGTGGCAACCAATGAGTATCAAAAAAGAAGCTGATCTTAAGCATCTTGAATCAACATTGCAGGCGTTTCACAAACGTCTGTCCGATTCTCTTGATACCTTCAAACTGACGCTAATTCCATCCGACAACACTGTCACTCCTCAGATCTAAATTTGGTATGAATTTGTTTTATACCCGATAAATCTTAAGTTATATCAGGATCATAAATAAATGGAATCAATAAGAAGTCAACTTGATAATTAAGGGTATAAATCAACTTTTTTTGAATTTTGCGTTATGCCAGTTGGCATGACGCTTCTCTCCTGCTAAAACTGAGCTCTGTTTTTTTTAATTTATTGTGTCTTATTTATTTTTCAAATAAATGGTAATGGCAGGAATATGATGAATGACAGTCAAACATTGGTTGTAAAACTGGGGACGAGTGTACTGACTGGTGGTTCCCGTCGTTTAAATCGTGCCCATATGGTGGAGTTGGTTCGGCAATGCGCGCAGCAACATGAGAAAGGTCACCGTATTATTATTGTAACTTCCGGTGCCATTGCCGCAGGCCGGGAACATCTTGGTTATCCAGAACTGCCGGCGACAATTGCTTCAAAACAGTTGCTTGCTGCTGTAGGACAAAGCCGGTTGATCCAATTATGGGAGCAGCTTTTCTCCATTTATGGCATTCATGTCGGCCAAATGTTGTTAACCCGAGCAGATCTGGAAGATCGTGAACGTTTCCTGAATGCAAGGGATACACTTCATGCACTACTTGATAACCAGATTATCCCTATCATTAATGAGAATGATGCAGTTGCAACAGCAGAGATCAAAGTGGGTGATAATGATAATCTTTCTGCTTTGGCGGCAATTCTGGGTAGTGCGGATAAATTGTTACTTCTGACAGACATTGAAGGGCTATATACTGCCGATCCCCGTAATAATCCTGATGCGGAACTTATTCGTGAAGTGCACGATATCAGCGATGAACTCAAAATGATGGCCGGGGACAGCGTTTCAGGTCTTGGAACTGGCGGTATGGCAACAAAACTTCAGGCCGCAGGTGTTGCAGGTCGTGCCGGAATTGATGTGATTATTGCTGCGGGCAATAGAGCCAATGTCGTTGCTGATGTGATTGAAGACAAATCGGTTGGTACACGTTTCCATGGCTTGACCAGTCCGATGGAAAATCGTAAGCGCTGGATCTTCGGTGCACCTTCTGCGGGAGAAATCATTGTCGATGATGGTGCAGAATCCGCCATTCTTGAGAAAGGCAGCTCCTTATTGCCGAAAGGGATAAGAAGTGTTGCAGGTGACTTTTCCCGCGGTGAAGTTGTCCGCATCTGTAGCTTATCCGGCAAGAAGTTAGCCCATGGTGTATGCCGTTACAACAGTGACGCTTTACGCTTGATTGCAGGTCACCATTCACAGAAAATCTGCCAGATATTGGGTTATGAATATGGTGCAGTTGCTGTGCACCGTGATGATATGATCGTAAGTTAAGGATTCCACCATGCTAGAGCAGATGGGAAAAGCAGCTAAAGCAGCATCATGGCAACTGGCTCAATTGGGCACCAGTCAGAAAAATCAGGTGTTGAGTCATGTTGCTGATTTACTTGAGCAGGAAACAGAAGAGATCCTTGTTGCTAATCAGCACGATATGGAACAAGCCCGTCAACAGGGTATGAATGAGGCATTGCTTGATCGGTTATTGCTGACCCCTGAACGGTTGAAAGCGATTGCTAATGATGTGCGTCAGGTTTGTCGCTTGGCTGATCCTGTGGGGCAGGTGATGGATGGACAACTGTTGGATAATGGCTTGCAATTGAGCCGTTGCCGTGTTCCCCTTGGTGTAATTGGCGTAATTTATGAAGCTCGTCCCAATGTTACTATTGATGTCGCATCATTATGCTTGAAAACAGGGAATGCCGTGATACTACGTGGTGGTAAGGAAACCCATCATACCAATCAGGCAATGGTAAAAGTGATCCAACAGGCATTAGAACAAAGTGGTTTACCTGCCGCGGCGGTTCAAGCGATTAATAAACCTGATCGTGAACTGGTTGCCGAATTATTGAAAATGGATCGCTATATCGACATGCT
Organism: Xenorhabdus sp. SGI246; assembly: GCF_040838225.1. Lineage (NCBI taxonomy): Bacteria > Pseudomonadati > Pseudomonadota > Gammaproteobacteria > Enterobacterales > Morganellaceae > Xenorhabdus > Xenorhabdus sp. SGI246. The sequence continues at coordinate 10,536 of NZ_JBFPEZ010000075.1, read as the reverse complement.
GATCCCAAGAGGTGGCGCCGGGTTGCATAAACTTTGCCGAGAACAGTCCACTATTCCGGTTATCACTGGAGGAATTGGCGTTTGTCACACGTTTGTTGATGAACATGTGAATTTCGAAAAAGCGTTGGAAGTTATCACCAATGCAAAAGTTCAACGCCCAAGCGCCTGTAATGCTTTGGAAACTCTTTTGGTGCATGAGAAGATAGCCGCTGACTTTCTGCCGGTATTAAGTGTCAGAATGAAAGAGCAGGAGGTAACACTGCATGCAGGGGCGTCAGCTATGGCATTACTGAAAGATGGCCCGGCAAACGTTTTTGAAGTGGCAGAAAAAGACTATTGCGATGAATGGTTATCATTGGATATGAATGTAGAAATTGTCAGCGATATTGATAAAGCTATTGAACATATCCGTACTTATGGTACAGCCCATTCGGATGCTATTTTGACAGAATCTTTACAGCATGCGGACTATTTTATTCGTCATGTGGACTCTTCGGCTGTATATGTAAATGCCAGTACACGTTTTACTGATGGCGGCCAGTTTGGTTTAGGGGCAGAGGTTGCTGTCAGTACCCAGAAACTACACTCCAGAGGTCCAATGGGACTGGATGCATTGACGACTTATAAATGGATCGGTTACGGAGATTACCTTACCCGTCGTTAATGGCGATATCCTGTTTTAGTAATTTTTAAATCAGAAAAAGTCACACTTACCATTAAGTGTGGCTTTTAATGTGGTAATAATAGTGTGGTAAAAATATATTTTTACGAAAGTGTAAACAATTGGTTACTATACTTTGTATTCAACTTTAATGGCTCAGACCTTCAGGAAAAACAACACAATGAAGCAAACTCTATTTATCGTAGGTGCACGTGGTGCAGGGAAGACGACAATAGGTAATTTGTTGGCTGAAGTGTTAGCGTATAAATTTGTTGACACCGATGAAAATATTCAGATTTCATGTGGGATGACTATTGCTGACCTCGTTGAGCAACGTGGTTGGGACTATTTCAGGAAGTTGGAAAGCCAAACATTAAAAGCTGTCAGCCAGAAAAACTGGGTCATTTCTACAGGGGGTGGAATGGTATTAGCCGCCGAGAATCGGCAGCATATGCGGCAAAATGGCATTGTGATTTATCTGCAAGCCCCGGTAGAAGTTCTGATAGAGCGGTTATCTCATAATCCAGAAAATTCACAGCGCCCTAGCCTGACTGGGAAATCTATAACGGAAGAAATAGCCGGAGTGTTGGCAGAAAGAGAACCACTATATCGTGAATGTGCACATTTTATTGTCGATGCTACCTTACCAATAGAAAATACTGTCCTTGATATAAAAAGTTATATTTTGAGGCAATACAAACAGATAATTTGATATATTTTTTTATTTTTACGTTTATTTTTTATATGAGTAATAAATTCTATATCTCAGATCATTTATACCTCTTATAGTATCACTCTACTTATTACTCACTTTAATTTTATTTAATTATATTGAGATATGGATTGAGATATGGATATGCTCTTAAAGTTTCTGCGATTACTTGTGCGTGTGCTCTTTAGAGTTACAGTAGAAGGTGATGATAAGCATCTCAAACACCCCAAATGTATTATTACTCCCAATCATATTTCCTTTTTGGATGGTCTTCTAATTGGGCTTTTTCTGCCGGTGAAACCCGTATTTGCCATTTATTCTAATATTGCGACACGGAGCTTTCTTAAATTTATTAAACCCCATGCGGATGTTGTTCCTTTGGATCCAACGAATCCGATGGCAATTAGAACGCTGGTTAAAGAGATCGATAATGGGCGGCCTATTGTAATTTTCCCTGAAGGCCGGATCACGGTAACGGGCTCTTTGATGAAAGTTTATGATGGTGCAGCGTTCATTGCAGCCAAGTCAGATGCTAAAGTCGTGCCTATCCGTATTGATGGTGCAGAACAAAGTATCTTTGGGCGTTTGAAAGGTGTTATGAAACTTCATTGGTTCCCCAAAATTACCATCAAGATTTTACCTGCCATAGATTTTCCGATGCCTGATGCTCCAGATTCGTCACTACGTCGCCGTTTGGCGGGAGAAAAACTACATGCTGTCATGATGGATGTGAGAATGCAGACACGTCCGAAAGAGACGTTATTCAGTGCTTATCTGACAGCTCAAAAGCGTTTTGGTCGTTTTAAATCCTGTATTGAAGATATTGCACTGAAAGAAGATAGTTATCACACGCTACTGAAAAAAATATTGGCAGTCAGTCGGATCTTAGAACGTTTTACTCAGGAAGGTGAAAGAATAGGATTTTTACTGCCTAATGCTACTGTTATGGCGGCTGCTATATACGGTGCATCGCTGAGAGGACGGGTTCCGGCCTTATTGAACTATACGGCGGGAATCAGTGGTGTTAAAAATGCCATACAAGCGGCGACAATCAAATCCATTGTAACTTCTCGTCAATTTCTGGAAAAAGGGCAGTTAACCCATTTGCCTGAGCAGGTAACAGAAGCGAATTGGATCTATCTTGAAGATCTGAAAGAGACCATCACATGGGACGATAGGCTTTGGATATTCTGGCACTTAATTTTCCCAGCCAAAGCAATTCTGCCTTCACAGAAACCAGAAGATGAGGCGCTGATCCTGTTTACTTCTGGTTCTGAAGGTGCACCAAAAGGGGTTGTGCATAGTCATGCCAGTTTATTAGCTAATGTTGAGCAAATTAAAACGATAGCAGACTTTACTCCACAGGATCGCTTTATGTCATCTTTGCCCCTGTTTCATGCCTTTGGGCTGACAGTCGGGTTATTTACCCCTTTGATGACGGGAAGCCGTGTATTCCTTTACCCAAATCCACTGCATTATCGTGTTATTCCTGAAGTGGTCTATGACCAAAACTGTACGGTTCTGTTCGGAACCTCAACTTTCCTGGGTAACTATGCCCGTTTTGCCCACCCTTATGATTTTGCCCGCTTGCGCTATGTCGTTGCAGGTGCAGAAAAACTGTCAGAAAACACCAAATGTGTTTGGCAGGATAAATTTGGTATCCGTGTTCTGGAAGGTTATGGCGTGACTGAATGTGCTCCTGTTGTGGCAATTAATGTCCCGATGGTTGCCAAAGTAGGTACAGTTGGACGGATTTTGCCGAGTATGGAAGCGCGTTTACTGCCTGTGCCAGGCATTGAAGAGGGCGGACGTCTGCAATTACGTGGCCCGAATATCATGAAAGGTTATCTGCGGGTTGAGACTCCGGATCGTCTTGAACCACCCGCAGCAGAAGATATTGAAGGGAATCTACAGCTTGGTTGGTATGATACAGGTGATATTGTCTCTATTGATGAAGAGGGTTTTTGTACGATTAAAGGGCGTGTGAAACGTTTTGCTAAATTGGCAGGTGAAATGATTTCTCTTGAAGCTGTAGAGCAAATTGCGTCAAGGATCTCACCGGATGCTCTGCATGCAGCAACAGCCAGAAGCGATTACAGTAAAGGTGAAGCTCTGGTGCTGTTCACGACAGATACGGTTCTGAACAGAAATGCGATGTTAGTTATTGCACGCGAAATTGGCATGCCTGAACTGACAGTTCCACGCGATATTCGCTATGTGCAGCAATTACCTTTACTTGGCAGTGGCAAACCTGATTTTGTCACATTAAGAGAAATGGCAGAGCAGGAGTAAGGAAATGAATGGGATTGTGGAGACACAACCATTGTTAAGTCGAGGAATGAAGGCAGTTTTATTATCCCAGTTTCTGTCTGCTTTTGCTGATAATGCACTATTCTTCGCTATATTAGCTCAATTGAAGGCTGAGTCTTATCCGGGATGGAGCCTGCCAGCCCTACAAATTGTTTTCGTGCTGACTTATATTGTACTTGCTCCCTTTGTGGGGCAAGTTGCTGATCGGTTTTCGAAAGGCCGGGTTATGCTCTTTTCCAATGGCATCAAATTACTGGGTGCTATCAGTATCTGCATTGATATGAACCCTTTTCTGGGATATACCCTTGTGGGAATTGGAGCAGCAGCTTATTCACCTGCTAAATATGGAATCTTGGGCGAATTGACTGATGGTAGGCATCTGGTCAAAGCTAATGGCATGATGGAAGCATCAACAATTGCAGCGATTCTGATTGGTTCTGTAGCCGGTGGTTTTCTCTCTGATTTCAGTCTGTTTCTTTCATTAGGGTTATGCGCCTTCATGTATGGTGCAGCTGTGATAGCCAATATCTATATTCCTCGTTTAGCGGCAGCCCGTCAGGGGAAAGGTTGGGCTCTCAAAGCAATGCTGGTGGATTTTATTGCTGTGACTTCCGCCCTTTGGCGAAACTCGGAAACCCGTTTCTCTTTAGTTGGAACTAGCCTGTTCTGGGGAGCGGGTGTTACTCTTCGCTTTTTGTTGGTTGCATGGGTCCCTATCGTTCTGGGAATTGAAGGTCATACAACGCCGACCTTAATGAATGCAGTTGTTGCGATTGGTATTATTGTAGGCGCGGGTTTGGCTGCAAGGTTTATTACATTGAAAACTGTGCGTCACTGTATGCCTGCCGGAATTTTGATCGGTGTTATTGTTATCATTTTTGCTATTCAACAATCAATATGGCATTCATACTTAATCCTGATTACGCTTGGTGTGTTCGGTGGTCTTTTCGTCGTGCCATTGAATGCATTGTTGCAGGAACATGGGAAACATGAGATGGGAGCCGGTAAAGCTGTTGCGGTACAGAATCTTGGTGAAAACAGCGCAATGCTGATTATGCTAGGGTTGTACTTAATTTCCATCATGTCAGGAATGTCCGTCATTGCTATAGGTATTGGGTTTGGTATCTTATTTTCTTTGGCAATCGGCGGGTTATGGATTTGGGATCTGCTTCGGAAAAATTAATTTCTTATAGAGTTAAAGGCGTACTATGGATGAAAAAATCCTGAATCAGCTTAGTATTGAAATTGGGAAAAGGTTACGCCAGAAACAATTATCCATAACCTGTGCAGAATCCTGTACAGGGGGATGGATCGCTAAGACGATCACAGATATTGCTGGCAGTTCAGCCTATTTTAATCGTGGTTTTGTAACTTATAGTAATGATGCCAAGCATGAAATGCTGGGAGTATCGCATGTGTCTCTGGCTCAGTTTGGCGCAGTCAGTGAGCAGGTTGTTAAAGAAATGGCTTCAGGGGCGTTGGAAGCCGCTAAAGCAGATTTTGCTATTTCAGTCAGTGGCGTAGCAGGGCCAGACGGTGGCAGTGAAGAAAAACCAATAGGTACAGTCTATTTTGGGTTTGCTGTTCGTGATGGTGAAAATATATACACGAAATCATATCGTCGGCTTTTTACTGGTGATCGTTACGCTGTACGGCTCCAGTCAGTTATTTTTTCTTTAAAAACATTGCTGGAAGAAATCATAAAAAATTAACTTGATACTGTATGATTATACAGTATAATTGGTTTCAGCACTTTGATTATATAAACATGGTATCAGAAACAGTTTATCAGCAGTGAGGCAGCCCCTTCACTTCATTGCTTACGAAGGAGTAAACATGGCTAACGATGAAAACAAACAAAAAGCACTAGCAGCGGCACTGGGCCAAATTGAAAAACAATTTGGTAAAGGTTCTATCATGCGTCTGGGCGAAAACCGTTCAATGGATGTTGAAACCATTTCTACTGGCTCACTGTCACTAGATATTGCTTTAGGTGCGGGCGGTTTGCCAATGGGGCGTATTGTTGAAATATACGGGCCTGAATCTTCCGGTAAAACAACGCTCACCCTTCAGGTTATTGCTGCTGCTCAGCGTGAAGGCAGAACATGTGCTTTTATTGATGCTGAACATGCCCTTGATCCGGTTTATGCCAAAAAATTGGGTGTGGATATTGATAACTTATTGTGTTCTCAGCCTGATACTGGTGAACAAGCGTTAGAAATTTGTGATGCTTTGTCACGTTCTGGTGCCGTTGATGTTATTGTAGTGGACTCTGTTGCTGCGTTGACACCAAAAGCAGAAATCGAAGGTGAAATCGGTGATTCACATATGGGGCTGGCGGCTCGTATGATGAGCCAGGCTATGCGTAAGCTGGCAGGAAACCTGAAAAACTCCAATACATTACTGATCTTTATTAACCAGATTCGTATGAAAATTGGTGTAATGTTTGGTAATCCAGAAACTACAACCGGTGGTAATGCACTCAAATTCTATGCATCTGTCCGTTTGGACATCCGTCGTACTGGCTCTGTGAAAAACAGCGATGAGGTTATCGGTAGCGAAACTCGTGTGAAGGTGGTTAAGAACAAAGTTGCTGCACCTTTTAAACAAGCTGAATTCCAAATCCTGTATGGTGAAGGTATTAATACTTATGGTGAGCTTATCGACTTGGGTGTTAAACACAAAATGGTGGAAAAAGCGGGTGCATGGTACAGCTATAACGGTGATAAAATTGGTCAGGGTAAAGCTAATGCCACAATTTACCTGAAAGAGCATCCGGAAGTTGCGTCTGAACTGGATAAAAAACTGCGTGAATTGCTGTTGAATAATGCAGGTGGATTCAGTAGCGCTGCTTCTGATTATGTCACTGATTATGAAGACAACGTCGAAGAAGTGAATAACGAAGAGTTTTAATCACTTTTCACTTTGTGAGCACAAATTGTTTCCGTCAAAAACCACATCCCGTTTGGGTGTGGTTTTTGCTTTTATGTAGGAATAAATACGATTGGAAACGATTGCATCGAAACTGGTCTGACAAACAGACTTTCAGAAAATGCCCAGACGAATTACAATGCTGAAAAGCGAATGGATTTATATGGGATTTTACTTCTTATGGAAGACACTCTATCTTAACCCTATTTTAATGTGTTCGTGAGTTGAAATGGTGATGAGATATACCACCTCAACCATCCATAATTCTGTTTTTTCAGCTTGATTTCGGGACAATTATGAGCAAAAGCACCGCTGAGATCCGTCAAGCGTTTCTTGACTTTTTTCACACTAAAGGGCACCAAATAGTACCAAGTAGTTCGCTGGTGCCAACCAATGATCCAACATTGTTGTTCACCAACGCGGGAATGAACCAATTCAAAGATGTTTTTCTTGGGTTGGATAAAAGGCCTTATACTCGAGCAACAACGGCTCAGCGCTGTGTTCGTGCTGGTGGCAAGCACAATGATTTAGAAAATGTTGGTTATACCGCTCGTCATCACACTTTCTTTGAAATGTTGGGTAACTTCAGTTTTGGTGATTACTTCAAGCAAGATGCGATTAAATACGCTTGGGAATTGCTGACAGGAGCAGAGTGGTTCAATCTGCCAAAAGAGAAATTGTGGGTGACTGTCTATGAGACAGACGATGAAGCCTACGATATCTGGAGCAAAGAAGTCGGTGTTCCAGCAGAAAGAATTATTCGCATTGGCGATAATAAAGGTGCTCCTTATGCGTCAGATAACTTCTGGCAAATGGGGGATACAGGCCCTTGCGGTCCTTGTACAGAAATTTTTTACGATCACGGTGAACATATTTGGGGTGGGCCTCCAGGTAGTCCGGAAGAAGACGGTGACAGATATATTGAAATCTGGAATATCGTTTTCATGCAGTTTAACCGTCATGCAGACGGTACAATGGAATCTTTGCCAAAACCTTCCGTTGATACTGGCATGGGCTTGGAGCGTTTGGCTGCGGTATTGCAGCATGTGAATTCCAACTATGAAATTGATGCGTTCCGTGATCTGATCGCTACAGTAGCAGAAGTGACGGGTGCAACTGATCTCACTAATAAATCCCTACGTGTTATTGCTGACCATATCCGTTCATGCTCATTCCTGATTTGCGATGGTGTTATTCCATCGAATGAGAACCGGGGTTATGTGCTTCGCCGTATCATTCGCCGTGCTATCCGTCATGGCAATATGTTGGGAGCTAAAGAGACATTCTTCTACAAGTTGGTTGCTCCATTGATCAAAATTATGGGGGCAGCAGGTGAGGAACTGCAACGTCAACAGTCATTAGTTGAGCAGGTATTAAAAACAGAAGAAGAGCAATTTGCCCGTACTTTGGAACGTGGCCTGCAATTACTGGATGAAGAACTGGCGCAACTGTCTGGTGATACCTTAGATGGTGAAACTGCTTTCCGCTTATATGACACCTATGGCTTCCCTCTTGATTTGACTGCGGATGTTTGTCGTGAACGCAATATCAAGGTTGATGAAGCGGGCTTTGAGACTGCAATGGATAGTCAGCGTCGTCGTGCTCGTGAATCCAGTGGTTTTGGTACTGATTACAATGAAGTGATCAAAGTTGATAGCCACAGCGATTTTTCTGGTTATGAACATAACTCTCAGAAAGCGGCTGTAATGGCGATTTACCACCATGGAGAGCCAGTTGAGCAACTTCATGCTGGCGAAGAAGCGATCGTCATACTTGATAAGACGGCTTTCTATGCTGAATCAGGCGGACAAGTCGGGGATACAGGTAAGCTCTCCTGCGGTGAAAGTACATTTGAAGTTGTTGATACCCAGAAATATGGTCAGGCAATTGGTCATATTGGTAAATTGACAAATGGTAGTCTGAGCGTTAATGGTACAGTTGATGCCAAAGTTGATGCAGTGCGCAGAGATACAATTCGTTTGAACCATTCTGCTACTCACTTATTACATGCAGCATTGCGTCAAATTCTGGGAGAGCATGTTTCTCAGAAAGGTTCTTTGGTAAATGATAAGTATCTGCGTTTTGACTTCTCCCATTTTGAAGCGATGAAGCCAGAACAAATTCGTCAAGTAGAAAATCTGGTAAATGGAGAAATTCGCAAAAATTTACCAATTGTTACAGAATTAATGGACTTGGAAACAGCAAAAGCCAAGGGTGCTATGGCACTATTTGGTGAAAAGTATGATGAGCAAGTACGTGTATTGAGCATGGGCGATTTTTCTACTGAGTTGTGTGGTGGAACTCATGCAAGTCGTACCGGTGATATCGGGTTGTTTCGTATTATCAGTGAATCGGGCACAGCCGCTGGGATCCGCCGTATTGAAGCAGTTACAGGGCAAACTGCACTGAATTCTATTTATCAGCAAACTGAATTATTGCAAGATATAGCTCATTTGATGAAGGGGGATATCAGCAGTCTGAGTGAGAAGGTGAAAACGACGCTGGATAGAACGAAACAATTGGAGAAGGAGTTGCAACAGTTGAAATCTCAGCAGGCAGCTCAAGAAAGTTCTTCTTTAGCTAACCAAGCGAAAGATATCCAAGGTATTCGTCTACTGGTGACACAGTTGGGTGAAGTTGAACCGAAAATGCTCAGAACGATGGTTGATGATCTGAAAAATCAATTAGGATCCGCAATTATTGTGCTTTCTACTGTGACTGGTGATAAAGTCTCCCTAATTGTTGGTATAACAAAGGATTTGACTGCTAGAATAAAAGCGGGTGATTTAATCTCTTTTGTTGCCCAACAAGTTGGAGGTAAAGGAGGAGGACGTCCTGATCTAGCTCAGGCTGGTGGGACAGATGTAGCAGCTCTTCCTTCCGCATTAGCTAGTGTAGAAGAGTGGGTAACATTGCGGTTGTAGTTAATATTGCCGTGATAGTAGTGGCACCATGAAACTGTCTTTTTGTGGTGCCAAATGTTTTTTGTTGTGAAATTGTTGAAACGTTGGGCACATACTTATATTTTAGCTATCCTATAGATATAGGAAATGTGTTCAAAACTGCTTATACTTTAAGTAGATATCATAGCTTTACGTTTTCACGGTGTTTGATGGATAATAGCGGGGAAACCTAGAGACCCGACTCTTTTAAATTTTCAAGGAGCAAAGAATGCTTATTCTGACTCGTCGAGTTGGTGAAACGCTCATGATAGGCGATGAGGTAACAGTTACAGTACTGGGAGTTAAAGGCAACCAAGTTCGAATTGGTGTGAATGCACCCAAGGAAGTTTCTGTTCACCGTGAAGAAATTTATCAACGGATTCAGGCAGAGAAGTCTCAGCCTACAACTTTTTAATTCAAGAATGGCGTCCATGCTTTTTTTAAACTTGGGCGCTACTCTACTTCCTCCCTTTCTTAATGAACACATGGTTTATCTTTTTTCGTTACCTTAATTCTATTTTCCCACATCTTTTTATTTTCTATCTGTTGAAAAGACATCATTCATGATGTCATAGCAGGGAATAATTTTTTCCATCAATTTTTACGGATCTCAGGGAGTTTCACTGTCGATAAAACAGACTTTTAGATGTTAATCTCATCATTATGTGCGCAAAGTATTCAAACGGAAAAAAGTTGCGAAAAATTGTTTGACTTATCAGGCTGGGAAAGTAATATGTGCGCCATCGCAACGACGACGAGCTTTAAGAAAAGCTTCTGAGTAAGATTCAGAAGTAAAGGTTCAAAAAGTTTTGAGGTGAAAGTTTCAATTCTAGAGCTTAAGTCAAGAGTTTTAAAGCGTATGGTGAGGTGGCCGAGAGGCTGAAGGCGCTCCCCTGCTAAGGGAGTATGTGGTTAAGAGCTGCATCGAGGGTTCGAATCCCTCCCTCACCGCCATTTTGCAACGCATCCGTAGCTCAGCT
>NZ_JBFPEZ010000074.1:0-4009 GCF_040838225.1 Xenorhabdus sp. SGI246 | reverse complement strand
CTGAACTGAGCGAAAAAAACTGTCCGTTTGATCTGATCACCCTGACCGACAGGCTGACACAGCGGGGGCAAATAGACAGCGCCGGCGGTTTTGCCTATGTCGCGGAAGTGTGTAAAAACACGCCCAGTGCGGCCAATATTGAAGAATATGCCCGCATTGTGGCGGAAAAAAGCCGGTTACGTCAGTTACTGGCACTGGGTAAATCCCTCAGTGCGGCAGTCTTCCAGCCTAATATCCAGTCAGAAACCCTGATTGAGCAGGCGGAAAGTCAGCTGTTTAATCTGGCGGAAAAAGGTGCAGTCCGGCAACATCAGGCCGTGACCCTGCTGCAAGGCGCAGATACCCTGATTTCCCATCTGGAGCGCATACAGGGCAGCAACGGCATCACTGGCACCCCCACAGGATTTCAGGCGCTGGATGAAATGACCTGTGGCTTACAGGCGGGCGACCTCATTCTGCTGGCCGCCCGTCCTTCTATGGGGAAAACGGCACTGGGGCTGGCCTGTTGTCTCGGTGCGCTGCGGCACCGTGATAATGCGGTGGTGCAAATTTTTAGTCTGGAAATGCCGACCTCACAACTGATGATGCGTCTGTCTGCCATGGAAGGCGGCGTAGCGTTAACCGCGCTGCGCAGTGGCCTGCTGGACGATGAACAGTGGGGACGCATCAGCCAGAGTCTGGATCAGTTTGCCCAATGGGATCAACGATTGATTATTGATGATTGCAGTCACCAGACCCCCGCGCTATTGCGCGCCCGTGCCCGCCGTTATACCCGCCAATACGGCAAACCCGCTTTGATTATGGTGGATTACCTCCAGTTGATGTGCGCCCCCGGGCAGGAAAATCGCACTCAGGAAATTGCCGATATCTCCCGCAGCCTGAAAGCGTTGGGCAAAGAACTGAGTTGTCCAATACTGGCGTTGTCCCAGCTGAACCGGCAGGTGGAAGGCCGCGCCGATAAACGTCCGAACAACGGCGACCTGCGGGATTCCGGTTCGCTGGAGCAGGATGCCGATCTCATTCTTCATCTTTACCGTGATGAAGTCTACCACCCGGAAACACCAGACGCTGGGATTGCAGAGATCATTATTGGTAAGCAGCGTCAGGGACCGACAGGCACGGTGCGTGTGTGGTTTGACGGCCGGTATACGCGTTTTTCTGACATCGACAGCGGCGGGAGGTAAAGGATGGGACGCAATACACTGAATTTAGGCCATGCTTTGTTACAGCAGGGACGACAGGCCGTGGCTACTCTCAATGACAGCCCGCCGATGGCGGAAATGCCAATGGTGTTGACGCTCGATCAGCTTCGCCCGAACCCGGATAACCCCCGCACCAGTCGTAACCCGCGCTATGACGATATCAAGGCGTCAATCAAAGTTCGTGGGCTGGATACGGTGCCGAAAGTCACGCGTGATCCGGACGGTGATGAGGTCTACATCTTCAGTGATGGCGGGAATACACGTTATCAAATTCTGTCCGAGTTGTGGCAGGAGACCGGCGATGAGCGTTTTTACCGTATTCACTGCTTGTTTAAACCGTGGCCGGGGCGTTTACAGTGTGTTATCGGGCACTTGGCCGAAAACGAGCTGCGGGGTGAACTCAGCTTCATTGAAAAAGCGCAGGGTATCCGCAAGGCAAGGGCAATTTATGAAGCGCAGCAACAGAAAAAAATCTCCCTGCGGGAATTGTCAGCGCTGTTGCGTCAGGCGGGTTTCCCTGTCAGCGACGGTCACATCAGCCGGATGGAGCATACTGTGAAATACCTGTACCCGTGGATGCCTAATCTGCTGGAATCCGGGCTGGGTTCGTCACAGATAAGACCTTTACTGGCCTTGCGGCTGGATGCCGAGGCGGTCTGGCAACAGCATGTGACCAGTATAAACCCGGAACCGACCGTCACCTTTGATGAAGTCTTTGGTAACTGCTGCCGCAAGTTTGATTCCCCTGAGTCCTGGTCGCCGGAGATGTTCCGGGATGAGCTGATTGGTGATTTATTGCAGGCACTGCCACACCCGCTGCTCAATTATGACCGCTGGGTACTGGAATTAGATCCGAAGGAAAGTAACCGCCGGCAGCTCTTTGGCGAGCAGGCTACGGCGTTTGAGAGTGTGTCGGTGCCGGAAGAATCTGAGACGGATAACACGGCGCAGGTTCGAGTGCCAGACACGGAATCGAATCAACGAATAATTTCTCAACCTGCCACTGATGAGGTGCAGGCACCTGAACCAGAACACGCTCCGGTCGATAAAACACAAGTGTCCCCCACGTCTTCCCGAAAAAATCCGGTCATTCCGCCTTATCAGCTGGATGGCACCGATAATCCGCCTGAATCAACGTTGCCTGTTCCTGAAACCGAATGCCTGCATTTTGCCCGGACGGGTTTGGAGCCGGTCAGTTCGGTCTGGGAAATTTCCCCGATGCAGGATGATATTGAACACCTGCAAAACATGGCATTCCGGCTGGCGTTTGAACTGGCGGAAGTGATGGGCTGTGACAGCGATTTGTTGTCGGAATCGGAGGCGGGTTCGGCGGGGTTTAGTCTGGTGAATCCGCAAAATGCCCATCCTTTTTCGCGTTTATTGCACGCCCTGACCGGAGAAACCCCGGCTGACAGCAGTGAACTGACACTGACTGCTGTTCTGCTTGGCACCGCCAGACGGGAAGAATCGCCTCTGCTGGATGATACCCAGTCCGTGAAGTTTCTGCGGCTTATCCGGGTTATCCGTCGTTTGCGTGAGCTTCAGCGTGAGATTGTACCGGAGACGTTGACGATATAGCGATGTCGGTGCGGGGTGCCTGCTTTTCAGTGTGTTGTTCATTCATTGCGTTTTGACTGGCCTGATAGTGGAGGAAGTGTATGAATCATTTATCGCAAGCCACCAACAGCCTGCTGATGCAGCTGGTGATGGATTTGAAGAACGGCTATATCCGCCGTTGTGAGGCATTGGGTCTGGCACCCGCAGAGATGCTGATGTTGCAGCGCCTGACGATTGAAGATTTGCATTACTTAGGCAACAGCCCGGTGTCGGTGCTGAGCGTTCATATTCATCACGCCAATCTGGTGCGCATCTTACATCAGGCGCGTATCGAGCAGCAGCGGATGAAACGGATTGACCGGGCACTGGAATTAGGCGGCTCTATTGAACTGATGCACTATTTTTTTGGCCTGTCCAGTCTGGAAATCGCCGCCCGACGACGCATTGCCGGCATGGCAGTCCGGCCGGGGCGTGGCTCGCCACTGACGGAAGATGAAAATCGTGACCTGTGGCAGCGCTGGCAGGCGGCAACGATTGCCGATGCGGACAGTGCCGAAGGGCTGGATATCATGATGGAGATGGCTGAACATCATGCGGTCTCGCTGACGTCCGTCTGGCGTGCGGTGAAGGACTGGCAGCAGAGTGGTAAAGCGATGCCGGTAAAAAAACAGGCATAAAACAGGGAATGAAGGAAACGATGTCAGGAAAATTAACGGAAATGATGCCCGGCCTGCATGCGCCCCTGACGGCACCGCTGTCATTTCGCCGCAAGGCGCAACATCAGGTGAGGTGCTACCAGCGGGGCGAACGCAATTACGTCAGGCTGAAAGAAAAAGGCACCGGGTATCTGAAAATCAATGTGGGGCTGTTCTGGCGGCTGTTAAGCCGTGATAACGGACAATCGTGGGAGCTGATGCACCATGAACGCTACAACAATGAAATTCGTAAATCGTAAATATTGAAGTCGTGTCATTCTGCACCTTGTCTTTGTTACAGGGTGCAGCCCTGACATTATTTTTACAGGTTAACGCCGGAGAAGAGGGATCATGATAAACCTGTCCGCAGACAGCATAATTGCACATACCATTGCTAAGATGAAAATCCGTCTGGAACAACGCGCGGGCGATGACGTTTCACAACTGCGCAGTGGTCTGCTGTTTATGGGCAACATTCATGATGCCTATCCCCGCCGTCTGTTGCTGGATGATCGTTTGTCGCCGCTGGATAAAACGGGCTGGATGATGATCCGC
>NZ_JBFPEZ010000073.1:0-1587 GCF_040838225.1 Xenorhabdus sp. SGI246 | reverse complement strand
CCGGTGCCGGTTGAGCGCCCGGTGACTGGCAATAGTCCCGCCAGATGTTGTACCCAGCTCAGGCGGGTAAACCAGTGTTTTTTGTCCTTCTGTGGGTTAAAACACAGGGGTAAGGCGCGTAAATAGGCATTCAGCGGGGACACACTGAATTCCGGCCGCACAGGCTGTAATCCAGCCGTCAGCAGGGTTGACGATAACTGATGTACCCGCTGGTTCAGATCAGTGACATCGTTGCCCCGCATCAGAAAGGTCAGCGCACTGCGGTACAGCTTATGCCGTCGTCCCAGTAAGGCTTTGACTTCCTGCACATCCTGCCGGACACGCGCCGATTCGGTATTTTCCCCCACCGCATTTTTTGCCAGCCGGGTAAAATTCTCTTCCAGCGTATCCTGTGCCTGCGCCACAATGGTCAAAGAAACCACGGTGCCTTCCGGCATCATATCCATCAGGGCATTGATATTATCCCCCCGTTTCACTTCGCCCGTCAGCGTACCCGGCTCCGGCGGGCGGCGCAGGCGTTCAACCAGCACCGCTTTATGCGGCAGGCCATCAAACCACCAGAGTCCGTTTTCGGGATCAGACACCGGTGGGTTAAACCACAGGCTTTCAGCAAAGTCATTATAAATCGGGAGCTCGAGCTGCATAGGCGTTTCATAACTCACCGTGCGATAAAAATCGGCTTTTGCCATGCCCCAGTCCGGGGATGGATTAAAATGACGTAACAACCAGCTATGGATTTGCATGCCATTCTGCCGAACGGCAACAATGCCCGCCGCCGCCAGTGACGACACCAGACGCTCGCAGACCTGATTGAGTGCTGCCACCGAGGATAACGTGGAGTGGTTTGCCTGTGATTTGTGCGCAGGCAGCCAGCGATAGATGGCCATACGCGTCTGGCGTTGTTGTCCCCGCCACGGTTGCCCGGTAATTAAGCTGTCGTGAAATATCCCGTCAGGCCAGGCAATGCTGTTCAGATGACGCTCGGACTCGGCCAGAAAGGCATCCGTAAAAGCCGTACCTTGTGCCCACGGTTTGACGTAATTCCGTAATGTATTGAGATAGGCAGCAGGATCATCTTCGTCCTGACAAAAAAACTGCACCACCCACGGTGAGATATCGTCTTCTTCCAGACTGTCCTGGATCGCATCCTCCAGCTGATCCCGAATTTCAATCAGCCGTTCCATTGGACGCCCTTCGGTGGCAACAGGTTCGATACGATAGACCGCCCCCACGGAAACACCGTCATCCAGCAACAGGCATTGCCCGTCTTCCAGATATTCCACCCAGGGCAGGTAATCAATGATGGAGGGACTGGCCCGGTAAATCGCGGCTTCATCGGCTTCACGCAGCTTGCCGGGGCGGAGCAGCGGTTTTGGGGTTTCCATCACAGTGCCTCCGTGCGTTCACCCGGCAGGGCGTACTGCACCTGCTGATAAAACGGGAACACGGCGCTGTAGCCCGGTATCGGTGTATTGCCGGCCGCCAGATGCGGAAAAACATACATCACCATATCGGGATTGGGGAGACGGGGAAACTGCTGGCTGATTTCCTGCGCAGCCGAACGGCTGTAATGATAAGGCTCTTCCA
>NZ_JBFPEZ010000072.1:0-3130 GCF_040838225.1 Xenorhabdus sp. SGI246 | reverse complement strand
AGGCTCTCCCTGCGTAGGTGTGTTCTTTAGTGAAACGGCTTAAAGGCATGGTGCACGGGCTTTGATACCCTTCACGGACAAACGTCACGCGATTAAAGGCCACTGACAGCACCTGAACGGTATCCCCGTTCTTATGGGTGTAGTAGTCATGGGGCGCGGGGTTACGCATGGTTCACCCCCTGAACGGTAGACATATCTCTACAGTTGAAAGGTGTATCGATACCGATATCCCATGCTTGACGAGAGACGAATATCAGAGAGGGAATACCTGCCAGTAAACGGGCTTCACCTTCACTCTCTGCCAGCACAGTGATAAGGCGCACCGGGTGAAGATCCACCAGTCGTTGATTGCCTGATGCAATTAGGAATGTAAATTTAAGGTGAGTTTGGTTAGACTGTGTGTCAGCCATAATCGTTACTCCAGTTAACGGTTGTTGGTTAGACGCCTCGATAGTGTTCCCGCACTTCGGGGCGTTGTTGTTTTCACACCGTATACGAGGTTCGGTGTAAGACACATGATAAAGACAAGGTGTCTTACATGCCAACCTTTTAAATTGACATTTTTTAGCATATAATGTCTTACACCAATTAACACGAGGTGTAGAAATGGCAACAGGTTCAAAAAATGCAAAATCACAATCAGTAACGGTACGAGTACTACACGAATTGATTGATGGAATGGAACAAACAAAAGAACAGAACGAAAGTACAGGGCAATTTGTCTCTACCGCAATGCGCGCCGAAATCAAGCGCCGCCAGCGCAAAGCCAAAGCATCATCTGAGTAATAAGCCCAGTAGTTAACTTCGTCAAAATTATTACCTTGATTGACTGACCCTCCAAAAGAGAGGAAGTTAACTGATTGATTCGTCGAGTAAACCAAAAGTGGGTTACGCCAAAGGGTAGCATTCGCCGTGCTATCCTTTTCTTTTTGTGCTCCACTAAATGAGGACTGCAAATTAACCGCGTCGCTAAATGATATGCGGATAGTTTGCATAACCCTTGATGAGTTAAGCAAAGTCCGATTTTCGGATATTGAATTCTGCATCCCGATATTTTCGATGGTCAAACTATGACCAGACTGCATATTTGCAGCTTGATTAAATATCAATGGGTTAAGTAACTGTTCCGAAATAATCGGGGAGTCTAAACTATGACCAAACGCCAAATATGGCGTCTGGATATTTTTCAATGAGTTATGTAGATATGACTGAGCGAAATTTTTCGCTGATTGCTTAATAGTTAATCTTTGATTCCCCCACTTCAGGGGATCAAATGTCATGTTATGACCACTCATCAAATTAACCCCCAATACGTCCGGTAGGGTTCATCAGCATTGCGAATTGCTCTATACGGCGGCTGACTTCTCGCAATGCTTGTGTTGATGATTGCCCCGCATTCCTTGCATCCTGAAAGGCGGCCTGTTCGATTTTATGAAGACAGACAAGTAACCCTAACTGTTGCTCATCTGCGCTCTGGCGTTCACCGGGAAGTAATCCGGTTAAACGGTTCTCAGCACGGGCAAGATTGATGTAATGGTGACGTTCCGCACCTAGATCACGTAAAGCATCACGGGACTCATGATAGTTGGGCAGATATTCACGACGGATAGGTTCAGCCGCTCGTTTCTTAGCAAATGCCTTTGTCACGTCTAATTTGAACTGGATCGTCTGGTCATGATTGCGCCCACGAACAATACGGCACATAAAGTCGAACTGGTTTTCATTGAGCAGGTAGTAAAGCTGTGAACGCCCACGCTTTGATTTTCCCGATTTCAAATCGGAAAATTCTTTCAGGCTTTGTCTTGGTAAAGTTCCGAACTCTCTTAATTTCTCAGAGTGCTTTTTTATCATTGCAATAAGGCTTTCATGCTGGATATTTACACGCTCGGCAAACAGCCGTGAATCTATTCTCGATTCGGTTCTATGCTGAACCAAAATAGGCTCTTGACTATTTTCAGAGTGAGCGAGTACCTGACCATTTAAGGCCATATTTTTATATGTCATATTTTTACCCTGTCTTAATTAATTTGATTTTCGGCTGTAAGGGTTATTTACATTCTCTACTGTTGGCGGATTACGTACCCACCAGAGCACATCACTTAATAACCATGCACAAGAATTACGCCCAAAATGACAGCGAGGCGGAAATAAACCTAATGTTTCTAATTTATGACAATGACTGCGAGAAATGCCGGATATTTTTTCACGTTCTCTCTCCCTTATTCGTCTTTCACTTTCGCCATAAGCAGAAAGAATATATTTTCGCTGTTCGTCGGTAGGTAATATAAATTTGGGCATTACATCACCTCACTGCGAGATTCAGCGATGCGTTGTGATATCCAGTCATCTATTTCTGACTCAATAAAAGCAACTGAGCGAGTGCCTATTTTGACTTGTTTAGGGAATTGACCAGCTTGAATGAGTTTATAGAGCCATGCCTTACCATAACCAGTACGGCGCTGAACTTCGGGTAAACGGATAAGATTTTCTTTTTGAATGTTAAGTACTGGCATGTAGCCCTCCTGTTATCGAATTCTTGGTTTGCCTTAGTAGACGTTCGTTGATGACAGGAGGTATTAAGAATGATTTTTAGTAAAAACTCATTGCACACAAATTTGTAATTTTGCATGCAAAACTAATTCATTGATTTGTATAATTTATTTGATATTGAGAAAATTTCATTAATTTTTCTTTCACCTAGATTCCTTATCCCTTTATCGCTCAATGTTAAAGCTATTTCTCCCTGAGTCCATTTTTTAGCCTTAGATGTGACGCAATTTAAAACTCCTCCAATAAGGTGTAGTAATTGTTTGGAAGCATATTCGTCACTTCCATCTAATAATTTCCTTTCAAAATCAAACAAATTTTCAGGCGTAATGCCAAATTCTGTATTAGCAGGAACTCCATCTGTAGGGAAATAATACTTAGAGTCTAGATATTTTATCTCTGAATGGTTTTCATCAACATTATATGACTCATCAAACATTTTATTAATTCGGTGTTCAAATACGAATAATTGTTGTATTATGGAAAGATGAAAAAAGATACTCGACAACTTCCTCCAGAGATACAACAATATAATCGGCAATTGGTGATACGCATGTATCAGCAAGGGATCTCGCGGAATACC
>NZ_JBFPEZ010000071.1:0-10859 GCF_040838225.1 Xenorhabdus sp. SGI246 | reverse complement strand
TCATGACGACACTATCTAGCAAGATATACAACACCTTCAGCAATGTTTCCTTTATCTATAGCTTCAAAAGATTGTAGAATTTCAGGATAGTTATAACCAAATTCAAATTCCTCTTGTCCTATTGGCCACAATACTGGGAATTGGCTATTACCATAAATATTTTTACGTATTGGTAGACAAGTTTTAAGATCTTTCAGTCCACGTTGTTTGTAGAAAGCATGAAGTGGATATACATCCAGAAATAGCGTTGTATTTCCCAGTGCCATCTTCTCATACACATAGTTGAATGAATACTGTGACAGACTTGAAAATCCTTGAAGTCCGGGTACATCAGAGAATATTGATAATTTATTCTCTTTACTAGCCTGCTTAGCTTCTTCCACTGCTTTAGCAAAATCCTCAACTTTATTTTCGGCTCGCGCTTTTAGCTTTGGATGAAGAAAGTAAAATGGATTATCCATTGTATTTTCTAGCTCACTAGCAGTCTGACGCACACGTTGGTTAGCATCATTATTAGCTTGTATTTGTTCGTGCATATTAGAAGCATGTAACAATCCACATCCAACTTGCTTGGAAGCAAAAGCAGCAAGGCCAGCCCATTGAAAACGGTTATCTTCTAACCATATTTTAGCATAAGCCTGATTTATACGTTTATTTCGTTCTATAGGATCTGCAATTAGTTTGCCACCGGGTGCGACAATGTCTTCGGCTTCTTTCTGATACCTGCGCCAAACACATTCACAAGTGAGTATGGGAACATCAATAACTTTAATTTGTTTACCCTTTTTTTCTTCGATATGACAGTCACACGCGGCTACTGATTGAGTGCTTTTGTACAACTCCATGTCATCGTATTTATGTTTTTTAAAGACTTCGGTCATTTGTGTTGTCCTTACTAAAATTAGATATAATATTCCACTATTCGCCTCAAGTGTATGTTTAATGAGACGCAATAACTAAATTGGCTTAGAAGGATATATTTTGGCAGTGATAGGTGTGCTGGTTAATCCCTTCTCAAGTTTCATTCCGTCTTTATCACTCGTACCCTCATGTTTTATACCTTTATTTATCAGGGTATAAGGCACATCGGGTATCGGTTCATTGGTGTAGTCCCTAACCAATTTTATATATAAATCATTTTTAAGTATTTCTTGGCAATCACAAGAATAAATCTGACCTTTATCACTCATAAATCTTTCTCCTGTTATTTTTCTTGTTCCATTGCTAACAAATAATCCTGACTGGATACTTTTTCAGCCTGATAACCCGCATCAATTTTTTGTCGTAACCATTGTTCAATCTGCTGCTCTAAACTTCCGACAGGTTGATCCAGCTTTTTCGCCATTTCACCGTGGTTTTCCCATAAGTCATTATAAAGTGAGCTGGTTAACACTTTTAGACCGTAAGGCGATTGCAGCCAGACGGATAGCAGGTGTTCACCCAGTGTAAAGGGAATGTCACGGTTGCCTTCTCCGCAGTCTTTGGGACGGAAAAACGGCTTCGGCTGTGGTATGTCGATCATCAGTTCTGTGATAGGCGACAACATCAGTGACCAGTCACTGGGGGTGAAAGCGGGTATCATTGCACCAAAAACGCGGGCATCCATAATGCGGAACAGCACTTGTTCGCCGTTCATCATCACCAATTGCCGATGTTGCCAGTGAACAAGCTGTTCCTGCCAAGGTGTAGAACTGCGGTATGCCCAGCCCCAACTGTTATCGCTCATAATGTGGTCATCCAGCATCATCCCCATCTGGTAAAACTGGTTGGCCTTGGCCTGTACCAGCCACGGGCTTTGTTCCAGTAACTTGTTCATGGGCGTGCCACTGTAGAGTGGAAACGCTTGTTCAACCCAGTCATTCTGGTAGAACAGGTTGACCGGATTGGGCTGCGCCAGCGAATTGAGGATAAAGAATACCGGTGCATCATTGGATTTATTCAGCCATGCCTGCCAGATTGTTGAAGTTTCTGTCATTATCTCTTCCATCATGATAATTATTCCTTTTTGGCGGGTTTAATCACCGGACTGACATCCTGCTGGGCCAATAATGGGCAGTAAGGATGAGTGGGGAATTCCACCATCGGCAACGGCTCGACACCTTCCGGTAGTTGCAGTGCCAGCCCGCGACCGCTGCCCCCTGAACCCTGTCCGACATTCAGCGGCGAACAGAAAATACCGCCCGGTGTAACTTTCAGAAATGTGCCGCCGACTTTGAGCGTGATTTCTGATGCCGCTTCCAGTACCACTTTGCCGCCGCTTTTCAGGTGGATTTCCTGCCCGCTGTCAATGACGGTTGCATCACCGGTTTGAATATGCTGGCTGCCTGCAATCCGGTGCGACACATCACCTTCGGTGGTGATTTTGCGGCTGCCTTGTACCTGATGATGGTCATCGGCGCGAATGTCGTGATAGCGGTTATTATCAATGCGCTGTTTCTGGTCGTGCTTGATATGCCAGTAGGCATCGTTTTCGATATGAGAGGTAAAATCTTTCTGACCGTGAAAATAGATTTCTTCGCTGCCCTTCGCATCCTCAAAACGCAGTTCGTTAAAGCCCTTGCCCTTGTGGGTTTTGGTTTTAAAGGTGGTGCGGGTTTTGGCAGCGGCGGGCGGTTCAGGCCGTTGTAAACGCAACCGGTGACGATGGGGCGGTCAATATCGCCGTTGAGATACGAAATAATGACTTCCTGCCCGATACGGGGTATCGCCATAAAACCATAGCCATTGCCGTTCCAGCCCTGAGCAACCCGCACCCAGCATGATGCGCTGTCATCCGGGTCGTCATAGCGGTTCCAGTGAAAATGCACTTTTATTGCGCCATCTTTGTTGACGAAGATTTCTTCTCCTTCCGGCCCAACCACCATCGCGGTTTCATCACCATCCGCTAACGGTTTGTAGTGGAACGGTGGCCGCCAGTCAGCAAGTCCGTCGATAAAACTGAAGGTGTTGCTGAGTGTCGTGCCTTCACCACTGCTGTCGCCCAGTGCCTGTGGACAGCGCCCGTGGTGACTGATACCGATAATCTGCCAGCGCACATTGAGCGGTTTGTGTGGATGATTTTTTATCTCAAAAATTTTACCCGGCCGCAGTTTGATGCAGTTACTGTTGCCGCTGCCGGTTTGTTTCTGGTTATCCTGTGCTTCCTGACGGTATTTCAAAAACGGTTTAGCAGCAGCATCTTTCTGAAAACGGCCGTAACTTTCAAATACGGTATACGGCGTCTGGCTACCGAAATCGCGGAAACCTTCGCTGCTGTGCATGTGGGAGAGGTGGTAGCGTGGGTTCTCCGGGTTGTAATCTTTGTGCAGACTGCGCTGCGGACTCATGCCGACACCCAGTCTGACCTGATAAATCGTATCGACACCGTAGGCGGTTTCCGGTTGGGGCTGGTATTGCAGCGGCAAACCAGCGATCATTCCCAGATGACTGTCACTGAAAAACAGCGTTTCGTCTTCAAACCAGAAACTAACGCCCTCTTCCGCTGCCAGACGGCTGAAAAACGCATAATCGGATTCGCGTTTCTGGGTGACATATTCCCTGTCCTGATGCGTATCGTAGAGTTTGGAATCCGCCTTCACCCGGTGTTTTTTCAGCAGGCTGTTTAAAATTGCGGGGACATTTTGCTGATGATAAATCCGGCTGTCCTGATTGAGTGTCAACCGCCAGAGTGCCGGACGTACTGTCAGGGCATAAAGCGTTTTGTTGCCATCGGTGCCAATCCAGTCGGCATGGGAAATGATACCGGTGATTTTGCGCTGCTGCGTTTCACCGTTAAACACCTGCAAGACGGCTTGCTGCATCAGCAACCCGGCTAAATCGATGTCTTTCTGCGGTTTAAACGGGTTCGCGTTACCGGCTCTGACCAGCGTCAGATTCAGAGTAAAAAGTTCCGATAAACCTTCTTGCAGGGAAAAATCACCGACCGCAAACGTGTCTTCCGGCACACCGGCGACAGTAAAAACAAAACGTAATCCACTTTTCATGGTTATTCCTTCTCGTTGATTGCCTCAGTTCCTTCATTACATAGCCGGACGTAATCCATCGACATGCCAGAACTGCCACAGCACATTGCGGCTGTCCGGGGTAAAAATTTCCAGCATCACAAACGTAGACTGGCTGATAAAACAGGCCAGTGCCTGATTGATTAACCGGCAGAATCGGTACATTTCACCGGCATTGCGGTAACAGTCCGGGTTCAGCGTGAGTGCTAATACATAGCCGCGAACCGGTCGACCCATCCGTAATCGGTCAGTCAGGTGTTCTTCTGCCCGTATAATGCTGTCAATATGTTGCTGAAACTGGCGGCTCAATGGGCGATTCGTTTCGGTATGCGGGTCAAACAGGCGAAGAAACTGTTTCAGGCTGTCGGTAGAAAACAACATCACCGGCGGGCTGGAGAGACAGGACAGCAGCAGCCAGCCGCTCTTTTCCTGTAACAGCGGCGAGTAATCGGTATTGATCGGCGTGATATTCTGCACACCGAGATGCGACGGAGCGCTTTCCTGCGTCACCGTGAGTGCGCCCTGTGGCAGTGTCAGTGCTTGTTCGTGATAACCGGTGAAATGACAGGCGATCGCAATGGCGGGCAAGTTTTTTGCGGGTTTACCAGTTAAATCAAAAAAATTCAGCCGGTGTTCGGTTCTGCCCAGAAAATCCTGCTCGGTTTGAAGCTGGTAGTAAAAAGTGTCCGGTTGTGTGTCGTCATCAAGGAAGTGCCCGGCCGGAGTAAACTGCTCAATCGGCAGCCAGCGATAAGGTGTGCCGCGTTGTTCATCATCGTCGGGCTGCTGTACGACCTGAATCTCCCGCAGCCGGAATAACCGTACCGACTCACCCAACGACAGCGAATAACTGTGATTATCGGCCTCCAGCAGAATGGGCAGGCTGGTTTGATTTTCCAGATGAATGGCAGGCACACAGCCCAGCAAAAACGCGCCATCAACATCATCCAGCGGCAATTCTCCCTCGAAACGGAAAATCAGTTCAAACGTACTGTCTTCATTCAGCGGAACGTTGAGACAACTCTGGCTAATATCCAGCGTGACGAAATTATAAAGCTCAGTCAGCGCATAATATTCCACCAAGGGTTGCAGGCCGGAATAGGTACTCTTGGGCATCGGCAGCAACGGTTCGTCAAGCAGACTATGCCAGCCATAAGGAAAACTTTTTATTGTCCGCCGTTCACCCTGTGCGTTCAGGCTGGCATCACAGATATGCTGATCCAGCCACAGGCTAAGTTGAGCGGCGCGTGCTGTATCGGTGCCAAGAAAAAAGGTCAGCGAACCGCTTTGCCAAACCGAAGACGTGGAACCGGTCTGACACAATGTCAGAATAATTTCGCTGTGTGTACCGGTTTTCCTGACTGCACGTTGTTGCACAATCAACGGCTCAATATGCAACGCACGGCCGGTTTTAAAATCGAGCAGTTGCCCGTAAACACTGGCAGAAACTGAGGTACCGATGGGAATATCAACCGCTCCCTGATGTTCATCATCAAGGGGCGAAAACTGCAAAACCGTTGTCGGCGGGATCGGACACAGCGCTAACGGCCAGATGAGCGAGAGTAAACTGTGGGTAATTTCGGGAAACTCATCCTCCAACTTATCCCGTAAATTCGCGATCAAAAGGGCAAAGGCTTCGAAAACACGCTGAATATCGGGATCATGGGAGGCAATCAGAAAATCGGCCAGATGCGGGGATTCTTTTGCAATGCACTTCGCTAATTCCCACAGATAAGCCCGCTCCTGCAGGTACAGTGATTCCTTGTTGTTTTTCATTATATTGATTTTTTCGATGTTATATTTTTTTATCTTGTAGGTTAACGGATTGTACACATATATCAGTAAAATTAATCAACTAATCAGATGGAATTTTTACCTGATTTTGGAGAAATATAGGGAAAATAGCGCAATACGCCCCAGAATTCAGACAGAAATAAGGCGAACAGGCGGCGTTAACGGTTTGACTCTTTTCCACTCAACCGTTAATATCTTTTTCTACAAAAATGATCTGACGCCTGCAAAGATCAGCGTGAAGCGGCGAATAAAACTCCTGTAGCCTGAAAGGGAGTGCAAATATTGCGGTACATCTGCCCACCTTTGGAAGCAGATATTGCCAGGACACCTAAACCCTCGTCTGGCAATGAAGGTTTCTTAAACTAAAAATACGCCCAAAAGGTGTTTTATCTTGTCAGTCAAGTGTAGTGAACATGGATTCATACACTGACTTTTCAAATCAACATAAATCCTATTTTCCTTTATCTTCAATGAACTATGGAATGGTTTTAATCCATCCGGTTCATACCTCTCACAATCACTGTCTGAAATATTCAGCGAACAATTTTTCTACGCCAAAACAATTAACTCATTGCTACCGTTTGACACTAGATCTGGCGGCGTTCTGCTACGCCTGCTGGCATTTTAATGCTTGCACAACATTTTCTGACCGTTCACGAAACTCAAGGCGTCACTTTTTGCGGATTTATCGCTGAAAGTGACGCCGCAGCCAAAGCACCACACAACTCTGACAGGCTCACGCCTGCTTAACCATACAGTGAATCTGACACTGCATTTTTAGATGGAAAAAGGAGAACTTGACGATATCGAGGCTGGCTCTTAGCCGGTGGGGATGACCTGCTCATGCAGGCGGCAGTACAGCGTACTCAACCGATACCCCGCAATACCTCAACTTGCGTTCACTCTGGCGCACAGATATCCGTCAAGGACAAAGCAGGCATTTCCTGTTTTGCCCGCATTGTCGCGCGCCAGAGTTCGCATGTTGTTAGGTATCAATAAGGGAAAGCCGATGAGCCGATTGATTAAAGAATTAAAATTTTTTGCACGGAAGGCGGGTGGCAGCCATAAGACCTGCCATGATCGCATTAGGATCGCCGGGCGTTTGGGTGTGCTGTTATTGAGCCTGAATATTCAGGTAAAAAGCCTCAGTCATTTGAAAACCAAACACGTGGAACAGTATGTTGATGCCCGTTTATCTCAGGGGATTGCCAAGCGAACAGTACAAAATGAAATGGCTGCGCTGCGTAATATCTTCCGCATAGCAGGCCGGGAAAAACTGGAAACTTCGCCACGTTTGAGCAATCAGGCATTGGGATTAAGCGGAACCAGTCGCGCCGGAACGAAACAGGCGATCCCTGATGCTACGCTTCAGATTGTTTATCAAAAAGCTCTTAAACGTGATGCCGGATTTGCCGTCACACTAAAACTGGCTCGATTGCTGGGGCTACGTTCTCAGGAAGCGGTGCAATGCAGTGCTTCACTGAAGAGCTGGCGCAAACAGTTAGAACAACCAGAACCGAAACTGCATGTTGTTTTCGGTACAAAAGGCGGCCGGCCACGGCAAACCCGTGTACTGGATGTTGTCGCAGTTAAAGCGGCTGTCGAACAAGCCATTATTATTGCTGAACAACGTAACGGCAGATTGATTGATAAGCCCGATCTCAAACAAGCCATGAATTACTGGCGAACGCACACCACAAAGATTGGTTTAACCGGTTGCTATTCTCCTCACAGTCTGCGCTATGCGTGGGCGCAGGATGCACTGAACTTTTACAAAAAAAATGGCTTTAGCCATCAGGAAGCAAGAGCACTGGTATCAATGGATTTGGGGCATGGTGATGGGCGCGGGCGTTATGTTGAGCGAGTTTATAGCCGTTAAACTTAATCATTCGGTTATTGAGTCCGATAATACAATCAGTTAAAGTGTCCCCGCCATTAGCAAAATCTAATGGTCAGGGTTTCGCAGCCTTGAATTAACGTCCACACTGGTAGGAACTTTCTACCAGTGTGCTTGCTATCACCCTTTCAATGGTGATTCAGGCAGGGGAAGCTTCGGCTTCGCCGGTTGGACGTTACCGGTACTGCGAACCCTGTCTGGATTACCACCATCAATAATCAATTAATGGAAAGGGGTAGCAGGAATGAATAACAACAATATTCAAAACGACTGGCATCAGGCCGATATCATCGCTGCGCTTCGTAAACGCGGTACAACCTTAGCCGCACTCTCTCGTGAAGCGGGACTCAGTTCATCAACATTAGCAAATGCATTCAGTAGACCGTGGCCGAAAGGTGAATGGATAATTGCTAACTATCTCGGAATCCATCCTTCTGAAATTTGGCCTAGTCGGTATTTTGATTCTTATACTGGAGAATTATTAGAAAGGAAAGCCCGCTCCAAGCCACAGGAATAACCGACTTTAATTTGTGATCGACTTCGTGAAAATGATAATTTTTAATATGAAGCCCTGAGTGTGGAATGGAATCTCAATTTGACCATTTTTACCCCTCACGGCTTTTTTGTTTGAGGGTAAAAGAATACAGAGGAAGATAAGTAAAATCAGCTAACTACTCTTCCGAAAAGAATTGTTGTACAAAGGTGTCATAGAACACCAGATAAGCCATAGAAATGGAACAATGTTTACACTACCTGAGCATCAAGGAATTAACAAGAAAGCCTTGGCTGGCTTGAAAAAGTAAAGCTACGATAGTTTTCTCCGCAATTGATAAAAATGCTCATTCCGAGCTTCATATCCATAAACCTACAGTAATTTCGTCGGTGGTCTCAAAAAATAAGTTTATGTTGCAATTGTAGGCTAACTTCCTTGAGTCTGTAGATCAGAGCCTATTACTCTGTTTGAGCTCACAAATTAACTCAAAAAACAGTAAATAAACAAAAAATCAATTAGTTAATCAACATTCAAACATAATCATCGAAAATGGAGAAATAATATTTTTTGATCCAAGTAAGATAATATTCACTAACTAATTGTAAAAGTTACATATTTATGATAGCAATGAATTCAATATACAACATACTTGCATATGTTGGGGCGGTAGCATAAAAGAGTGAGCATATGAAAAATACAGCTCTCACCAGTAAAATTTCCACATGCATATTGGAGTAAGGTTGAAATATGACTGATAATCATATCTTAGATAATTATGAGATCGTCGAAGATAATATTTTAAAAACAGAAGAAAACAAAAACATTCCAAATCTGATACTCTCCCAAAAAGATGGTGAGAATTTCATTATAAAATATTGGCCAAGGAATATTACAAGTGACGAGCAAGTCCTTGAAAGTATTTGGCAACATGAATTACGACAGTTACAAAGATTAAAAGGGTATCCCGGTGTTGGGGATTATATAGTCTACCCTGTTGAATCAAAAAAAACGAATGAAGGCTTCTATCTTGTTCTGAATTCTGACGGGAGAGTTCCGGCATCTTATTTGCTCAATAGAAAAACATTATCCCTTCCAAGAAATAGCCATTGGTTGACTCGATTAAAAGATCCCACGATTAGAATAAGATTCTGGAAAAACATATGCAGAATTACAAATGCTATTGGTTTACTTCACGCACAAGGATTATTGCATCGTCATTTAGATGAAAACTCCATTCTTACATATGAATATGAAGATGATGATTATAATGATTTTCAGCTAACAGGTTTTGAGTGGTCAATACGGATGCCAACTCTCACCACTGCGAAAATAAAACCAGTAGGTGAGCAAGGAAAAATATCAACTTTCGCTACAGACTGGATAGACCTGGGAATATTGATATCAAAATTTCTAAAAATAAACTTAAGTCAGATCAAAAATCTTAGTTTCTCTGCAGAACACTTCATATCCAATCACGATTTAACAATAAGTGAAGTAACAATAATTCGAAGTCTTTTGGGTATCCAACCTATACAGCAAAATGCTATTAAAGAACTTCTTAGTGAAAAAGAAATTTTACACTCTATTAATCGTATAATTAATGAGCTTACCGAATTTTATAAAAAAACAAAAAACATACATGGGGTAGCCATAAATACCAAATATGAGCAACCAAATAATAACAAAGAAAAGAAAGATTTGTTTCACTGCATACAAAAGAAATTCTATTATAAAAATCATTTCACAATTTCAAGAGATGACTCTGAAATAATAAAGAAATTTGTGTGTGATGATCTATCTGATTCACCTGTGTTATTTGTAAACACTTTAGAAACAAACCCCCACGAAGTAATATTGAAGGGGAAAGAACTCTGTTATGTTCTCACTCCGTTCCAACCAGACCACAAAACTAACGATAAAACATGGGAGTTAGGATATTCTAAATATGCATATTTAGAACTGCCAGCTAAATTTTTCAATAAAGAAAATTATATTGAAATCAATAGCAATAACATTTCTTGCTTTACTCACTATGAAGCTAGGAAATTCTTAAGTAATAACGATGACTCACTAAATTTAATGCCGTGGAATCTTGTATTCGCAGAAACAGGTAAAGATAAGAACAAAAGGAATGAAGCTCATCTAAAATTATTAGAAGGATTAACAGCCGTACATATTGCTAATATTGCATATGCTAAGGCAGAGATTTTTCCTGTGGAAAACATTAGTGAAGACAGTGAACCAGATAATGTTAGCTCATGGATTTTTAAATTTGTGCCAAGGCACGATGAAGCAACTGAGGAATTATCAAAATCACTTGGTATAGAATCGCCTTCAGTAAGGCTTGAGAAAATTATAAACAGTAGTGATAATAATGACAAACTATCCTGGAGTCTTGTGAATAACAAAAACTTCAGTAAAGTCGATGATGAAATTCTTTTAGAGTTTTATGGCTATGAAAATGACGCTAACAAACAAGATATTTACAGTTTTATATCAAAAAAACCACTTCCGGAATGGAAAGAGTTTTTCATTGTCCCTGATTCCCTTGAAGGAACATTACGACAAATCACAAGACATGCTAATACTTTGGACATGCTCGAAAATCATGTCGAATTAATGAATGTAATTACTTCCCCGCAATCACACCTTCTAGGGGCTGTTGATGTTTTAA
>NZ_JBFPEZ010000070.1:0-6888 GCF_040838225.1 Xenorhabdus sp. SGI246 | reverse complement strand
TAGATAAATTATTTTAGCAACGTTTATATTTTTTATTTTAACCAATTAAACTACTTAAACACCCTGCAGCTAATGTCCATTAGCTGCAGATCATGACAATATCAGACACTAATCTCCCAGGGATCGACAGATATTATAAGTATCCTGCAAAACCGGTCCATTCAATTTTAGAGGTCTTCCGATATGCGCGAAAAGCGGACACCTTCACCGAAGACCTTCAGTCCTGTGGAATCAATCACCAGATGCGCGATTTCACCTCGGGTGGGCGTTTGGAGCTATCAACCATTAGAAGGTTCTTGGAAACACCCTCATAACTGAAGCAAAAGTTTATCCACGCAACGATATTTGATATTGTTTCAGTATCACATAACGAGATCATAATGATGATGTCAGGTCTTGATGGTGGAAATTTCATCCTCAGCTCGATGGCTAAGGAAAGAGTCAAATCAGGCATACTTGATAGAGCGATGATAGATGGCTCTAAGGGCGAGTATACCGTGATTTTTGATGGTTAAGAGTGGAAAAGCCATTAGTCTTGTGCAGCTCAAGACAGCCTTACGAAGCACGCATCTTCAAAAGTATTGATGGTGCTGTAGCTGAACTACTACGCATAGGCTTAAGTGAAGCTTCAATCAAAAACACCACAAAATCGAACGCTAAATAATCAGGTGTAAAATGGATATTCAAAAAGAAACGATTTTTTCAGAAGTTGAAACTGCAAACAGTAAACAACTTGCCGTTTTAAAAGCTCACTTCCCTCAGTGTTTTGATAAAAACGGGGCTTTCATTCAAGAAAAACTGCTTGAGATCGTAAAATCGTCGGATGTTGAGCTTTCAAAAGAATCGTACAGTTTGAACTGGCTTGGTAAGTCTTATGCTCGTCTATTAGCTAACCTTCCGCCGAAGACACTGATGACCGAAGATAAAGAACATAATCAGCGCGAAGAAAACAAAAACAGTAAGAATATGTTAATAAAAGGGGACAATCTAGAAGTATTAAAGCATATGGTTAATGCTTATGCTGAAAAGGTGAAAATGATTTACATTGATCCCCCATACAATACAGGTAAGGATGGATTCGCCTATAACGATGATCGCAAGTTTACACCTGAACAGCTTTCTGAACTGGCAGGTATCGATCTTGATGAAGCTATCCGTATACTTGATTTCACTATAAAGGGGTCAAGTAGTCATAGTGCATGGCTGACGTTTATCTACCCTCGCCTCTATATTGCTCGTGAACTTATGAAAGAAGATGGGACTATTTTTATCTCTATTGATCATAATGAGTTCAGTCAATTAAAACTTGTTTGTGATGAAATTTTTGGTGAGCAAAATTATGTTGGGGATATTGTTTGGAAAAATGCAACCGATAACAACCCGTCAAACATAGCCGTAGAGCATGAATATATTATTGTTTATGCTAAAAACAAAGAGCAGCTTGAAAGTGAATGGAAATCGAATATTTCAGATGTTAAGGATTTACTTATCAACATAGGTAAAGAATTCACATCAAAATATTCAGGTGATGAACTTAAGGAAAAATATACCCAATGGTATCGTGAACATAAATCTGAATTATGGCCTCTTGATCGATATAAATATATAGATAAAGATGGCGTTTATACTGGTAGCCAAAGTGTACACAACCCCGGAAAAGAGGGGTATAGATATGATGTTTTACATCCAGAAACTAAAAAACCATGTAAACAACCCCTCATGGGATATCGTTTTCCATCAGAGACAATGGACAGGCTTCTTTCAGAAGAAAAAATTATCTTTGGTGATAATGAAAACAAAATTATAGAGCTAAAGGTTTATGCTAAGGATTATAAACAAAAATTAAGTTCTGTTATTAATCTTGATGGTCGTACAGCAACGAATGAACTGAAAGAGTTATTTCCCGAAATGACTCAACCATTTACAAATGCTAAAACAATAAAACTGGTAGAAGATTTAATCTCTTTCGCATGTGATGGAGAAGGTATTGTTTTAGATTTCTTCGCTGGTTCAGGAACAACTGCACATACGGTGCTTAATTTAAATCATAAAAATAAAACATCTTACCAGTTCATTACTGTTCAGTTAGATGAACCAACAAAAGATAAATCCGATGCGTTAAAACATGGTTATAAAACAATTTTTGATTTAACAAAGGAACGATTAATTCGAGCTTCCCAAAAAAATGGATATCAAGGGTTTAAGATTTATCATTTAATGACTGATTTCCGTACAAAAGATGAATCTGAACTTACACTTTCTAACCTTAGCTTCTTTGATGATGCTGTATTAACTCAAGAACAGTATGACACCCTACTGACTACATGGTGTTTGTATGATGGAAGCTTACTAACAACACCAATTGAAGATGTTGACCTTAATGGCTACAAAGCGCACTTGTGCGATAGTCGTCTGTATCTGATTGCGCCTAACTTTACCAGTGAAGCACTGAAAGCATTACTTCAAAAGCTGGATTCAGACAAAGACTTTGCCCCTAACAAAGTCGTGTTTTATGGCAGCAACTTTGAAAGCGCAAAACAGATGGAACTCAATGAAGCACTAAAAAGTTATGCTAATAAAAAATCTATTGATTTAGATTTGGTGGTGAGAAACTAATCATGTCTAAAGGGTTCACATTCGAAAAGAACTTACCACATCAGAAGGCAGGCGTTGATGCGGTGATGAATGTTTTTGTTTCCGCCATACCTCATCAGACAGATAATGTTGCCATCCGCTTGTTAGCCAACCCTGAGCTAAGCCTTACTGAACAGCAATATTACAATAATTTGAAAAATGTTCAGGATTTTAATGGCATTGAGCATTCAAAACAGAATTACGATGCTAAAAGCAACGTCATTGATGTTTCTATGGAGACAGGGACAGGTAAAACCTACACCTACACCAAAACAATTTTTGACCTGAACAAATCATTTGGCATTAACAAATTTATAATTATTGTTCCTACACTATCAATCAAAGCCGGAACAGTAAACTTTTTAAAAAGTGATGCTTTAAAAGAACACTTTCGAGATGATTACGAGCGTGAACTAAAGACTTATGTTGTTGAAAGTCAGAAAAACTCTGGTAAAAACACAAAGTCGTATATGCCTCAAGCTATTCATGATTTTGTTGAAGCAAACAATTTTAATAAAAAATATATACATGTTCTTGTAATCAACTCAGGGATGATTAACTCCAAGTCTTTAACTGACACTTACGATGTTGGCTTGCTTGATAATCAGTTTAATACACCATTTGCTGCCCTTAGTGCGGTAAAGCCATTCATCATTATTGATGAGCCTCATAAATTTCCTACAGGCAAAAAAACATGGGAAAACATCGAGAAATTTAATGCCCAATATATTATTCGTTATGGCGCAACTTTTAGTGAAGGCTATAAGAACTTAGTTTATCGCCTGACAGCCGTAGATGCATTCAATGAAGATCTTGTTAAAGGTATTGATGCTTACATTGAAGATATTGTTGGTGATGGTAGCGCCAACCTCAAGTTCGTCAAATCTGACGGAAAAGAAGCCACATTTGAACTGAACGAAAATGGTAATAAAAAAACGTTCAAGTTAGCAAAAGATGAATCACTATCTAAAACGCATAGTGCGATCCATGATTTAACACTTGATGCTTTAAACAAGAGCACGGCAGTGTTGAGTAATGGTATTGAGCTAAAAATTGGTAGCTCGATAAACCCTTACTCTTACGATCAGACTCTTACTGATAACATGATGCGTAAAGCTGTAAAAGAACACTTCAAGTTAGAAAAAGAGTATCTGACACAAAGACCACGCATAAAGCCTCTTACTCTTTTCTTCATTGATGACATCGAAGGCTATCGTGATGGTAATGATATTGCCGGAAGCCTGAAAACTAAGTTTGAAGCGTTCGTTTTGGCAGAAGCTAATGAACTGTTAAAAACAGAGAAAGATGAGTTTTATAGAAACTACCTTGAAAAAACTGTTAAGGATATCTCTTCTGTTCATGGTGGTTATTTTTCAAAAGATAACAGCGATAAAGATGATAAAATTGAGCAGGAAATCAACGAAATCCTCCATGACAAAGAGCTTTTATTGTCTTTAGATAATCCTCGTCGTTTCATTTTCTCTAAGTGGACGTTGCGTGAAGGGTGGGATAATCCTAACGTTTTTCAGATTTGTAAGCTCCGTTCGAGCGGTAGCACTACATCCAAACTTCAAGAGGTAGGGCGTGGTTTACGTCTTCCTGTGAATGAATACATGTGTCGTGTGAAAGACCGCAATTTCACACTCAACTATTATGTTGATTTTACTGAAAAGGATTTTGTTGATTCCCTTGTCAAAGAGGTCAACGATAGCTCTTTCAAAGAAACCGTTCCGAGTAAGTTTACTCAAGAGCTTAAGGATAAAATCCTATCTCAGTATTCTAATCTTTCATCAAGGATACTCATGAACGAAATTTTTGACGCTCAAATCATTGATGAGAATGACAACTTTAAAGATTCTAATGCCTATACACGCTTAAAAGGTAAATACCCAGCGGCATTCCCTACCGGGGTTAAACCAAGCAAAATCAAAAAAGCCACCGATGGAAAAAGACGCACTAAAATGCGCGTTGGCAAGTTCAGTGAACTGAAAGAACTATGGGATTTAATCAATCAGAAAGCAGTGATTGAGTATAAAATAAACAGCGAAAGTGAATTCTTATCCATTTTCAAGTCATTTATGCTCGAAGAAACAGAAAGATTTACTAAATCAGGAGTTCATACTCGTATTGATAGAATTTACATTCATAATGATACGGCTATGTCAAAAAGCATCGTCAGTGATGATGATACTTTTGCCAAACTCAATACAATGAGCTATCGAGAATTTCTTGATAACTTATCACAAACTATTTTTGCTAAACATGATACCTTGCATAAGGTATTTTGTGATATAAAAGACTCTATCAATATTACTGACTACCTGAATATTCAAACAATCAGAAAGATTAAATCTGGTTTTAGCAAGTATTTGCTGAATAATTCTTTCAACAAGTTCAGCCTTGGTTACAATGTAATTTCAGGCTCTATGCATCCAACAAAATTCACGAACGCAGGCGGCGAGCCTCTAAATGAGGTATTATCAAGTTATCTTGGTGTGTTGCATGACAACACAAAACCGCCATTGGATTCTTATCTTTTTGAAGAAGTCTTTTATGACTCAGAGCTTGAACGGCTCAACATAACAGATGGAGAGATACAGTCTGTAGCTGTTTTTACAAAGATACCGAAGAATTCCATTAAGATCCCTGTGGCAGGAGGATACACGTATTCCCCTGACTTTGCTTATGTAGTCAAAACTACAAGCGGTGATTACTTAAACTTTATTATTGAAACAAAAAACGTAGACGGAAAAGATAGCTTGCGGCTTGAAGAGAAGCGTAAGATAGAGCATGCTCAGGTGCTATTCAATCAAATAAGCCAGTCCATTAAAGTTGAATTCAAGACTCAATTCGCTAATGACGAGATCTATGAGATAATAAAGAGCACACTACCATAATTTGTAGAAATAAAGGAGGCGCAAGCCTCCTTTATTAAGTTGTAATTATTGACAATAAATTATGAAATACTCAAGCCTACAAGAACACCGGTACATCTTTTTTAATTCGCACTCCTTGCAAGTTAGTCCGCTCTTGGCCCAAAGCCGACTGTTTGATTAGATCTCGCAGCTCATCAATAGTGTCGGATCGAGTCTTAGTTGGTACATCGCTTTTGTCCAGAAGTGCGTTAGAGCAAGTTGCTTGATTTGGTCACACCATAAAATTGGAACGGCTAGATTGTATTCTAACCTGAATTCTGCTTAAGCTATTGTTGAAATATTTTCTTCCGAATAGAAAATTTTCAGTGATGGCTTTTTCTCCTTAAGGCAGTAAGCAATCAATCCACTTAAAACAGTCAACAAAAACCCGGTTATACTTCGGTGACGGGAATGCTCTATTTGAGAAAGAGTTTTTAATTGTCCATTGATCGTTTCAATAATAAAACGCTTTTTAAGCATAAGCTTATCCCACTCAGCCAGTGCCTGGGCTTTCATGTTACGGCGCTTTTTCGTGATAAAAGTGAGCCCCCTTTGGGCTAAATCATCTGCCAATTCCTGACCCAGATAGCCTTTACCGCCATAAAGAGACCCC
This sequence comes from Xenorhabdus sp. SGI246, assembly GCF_040838225.1. Classification (NCBI taxonomy): domain Bacteria; kingdom Pseudomonadati; phylum Pseudomonadota; class Gammaproteobacteria; order Enterobacterales; family Morganellaceae; genus Xenorhabdus; species Xenorhabdus sp. SGI246. The sequence continues at coordinate 726 of NZ_JBFPEZ010000070.1, read as the reverse complement.
GTTAAATCTTTTGATAATTCGCGGACAAGCTCCCGATCACTCACATTACCGGGAGTCACTTTAAGGGCTAAAATTTCGCCAAGATGGTTAACAACCAAGTGTAATTTGAAACCATAGAACCACCCCATCGAAGTTTTTCCGCGTTGCGCGACACTCTGGTGGAAAACCTTATGGCGAGGAATACGGATGTTATGGCAAACGCGCAAACTCGTCGAATCGATAAAAGCAATATCTGTTGGTTTTCCTTTTAATTGAGTCAGATAACTCGATAATGGAACTAAAATGGAAGGAGCAACGCTGATAAAACGGGTATAACTGAGCAACGTGGGGAAGTCGCGGTGGTGGTATTGCCAAATATGCGCCAGATAAAAGTTTTTAAAATCCCGGTAATGCGACCGATGAAAGAGGATCAAAATCGTCATGATTTCACTGGGATACATGTGGCCTTGTCGACGACGCAGTCGGTCTCCGTTATTGAGGCAAAACTGCTCCCATTGCGGGATGAAAAGACGACAAAAATGGTGAGTAGACCTACCCAGTCACCCGGGCAGATCCCTCCTCAGAACCGGACATGCAGAACTACCGCATCCGGCTCCCGACAGACCCCAGTCGTCACACCTATTCAGCAAGAATTGAACCTTGAATGTGTTTTCCCTCGAGAGGGATACTTGAGCATGGTCAGGCTTGGATTTCGCTTTTGCCACGTTAACCGGCGACGTCCTCCTT